>JBKKAU010000137.1:0-11063 GCA_046714475.1 Thermoanaerobaculia bacterium | reverse complement strand
CTCCAACTCTCGCGGCCTTTCAGGCCGCGTGCCACTATGGGCATTCTTCCCAGGGCATCGGCCTTCGCCCTCAGCCCTGGGCTCGGCTCTGCCGGCCCGTTGGGCCGGTTCTGTTGGGAAACTTCTAGCCGAGGCGACGCGCTTTTGTCCGTTTGACTGCACGGTGAGAGCGGAGTAGGGTAAGCTAAAGCCTTGTGGGAGAGAGGAATGCACCCGAAAAACCCTTCGTGCGTCGGGGGCTTACACTACAGGATGGCTTCGTGTTGGCTGAACAGGGTATGGTCATGGGTGTCGGTGAATCGTAACGGTTAGGCGTTCCGCTAGAGGGCTGGCTCAATGGCAGATAAGACAAGCCTCCAGGCATACGAGTGGTGGATGGAGGCTGCTCAGAAGTTCGACTACTTCATTGCAGGCATCAGTACGGCCCTCGCTGGTTACCTTGGACAGAACTTTCGGCCAGAGCGGCTAGGCTGGTCTCCTGGCCTCCTGGAACTCCTCTCTATGCTCGCCTTTGTTGGTGCAGTCGCCGCAAGCTTGAAGCGTATCGAATCGACGGTGCATGCACTGAGGGTCAATGTGCAACAACTGGAGAAGAGCGAAATCGCAGTACAGCTAGCTGAGGCAATTGAACTTGAGACACCAGTTCGATTTCGTGAGTCGGGTAAAGAGGTGGACTCCACGTACCTTCGGCAAGCACATGCTTCTCACGAGGAGATGGTTAAAGCTGCACAAGATATCACTAAACAAATCCAAGCAAGAGCGCAACGATGGTACACTACTCGAACATACTTTCTCGTGAGCGGCTTCCTGCTTTTAATCGCAGCACGTGTATGGCAAGCCTACATCTGACGCTCACTAGGGACCGGCTTGTTGACGTGGTAGTGGGCAACGCATAACTCCGGGCATCAAGCGGTGAGCGAACTCTTGAAGTTCTATCAAGCCCAAGCACTCCACGGAGCTGCCTGCCGAGCTTGCGAGCGAGTGGCCACCGCCGTGAAGAGCGGCATGCCATCTGAGGACGACGCGCTAGTAGCCGTGATCCTTTCCGCTGCATCGATCGAGGCATTCCTCAACGAACTCTTGGAAGTCGCGTCGGCCTCGCCGTCGAAACCTGAGTACCTTCTTGCCTTTGTCGACCTCCTCCGGGAGATGGACGAGAGTCGGGCATCTATCCGCTCTCGCCTTTACACCGCAAGGTTTCTGTTGCCTGGACCGAACTTCCAAAAGGGCCGCCAGCCCTACCAAGACCTCGATCTCCTCTTTGCGGTCCGCGACCACGTGCTACATCTCAGGCCCGAAAGTCTTTCGCGAGACGGTTCCGGACGCCAAAAGCTGTACAAGCGCTTGGAGGCCCGCCACCTCATCACTCGCATCGGTTCTCTGGCAAGCACACTCTCCGAGATCCAGACCGTGGAGGTGGCCTCGTGGGCTTGCAATGTAGTCGTCGATGTTGTCGACTTCTTCAAACAGGGCTCACCGGCAGACAACGATCATCCCGACTCCGTTACCCGCTGGCTCTGGATCTCCAACTTCGAACGAACCGCCTCGGAGCAGTCGTGATCAGGCGCCTAGCGCAGCCGAAGGCGCGCAGGTTACGCGCCACGACATTATCCCGCATTTCCGACTCAAGGAGCGCCACAAGCATGGCAATGACTCTCGAGGAGGCGCTCGCGCAGCTGAAATCTCTCGGCAACGAGAAGGTCCGTTCCCGGAATATGAAGAATGGAGCTGGGGACAATCAGTTCGGCGTCCAGCTTGGTGATATCCGGAAGCTTGCCGCGAAGATCAAGGCTGACGACCCGTTGGCCATTGCTCTCTGGGACACCGGGAACATCGATGCCAGGCTCTTGGCAATCCTTCTGATCAAGCCCAAGAGCCTGTCTTGCGACGAGATGGATCAGATGGTGCGGTCCGCCAACTTTGCGCAAGTCGCGGATTGGCTGAATTCCTATGTAGTCAAGAACCATCCCGACAAGGAGGCTCTTCGCCAGGCATGGATGGAGGATGGTGACCCGTGGGCCGCCCGTGCTGGATGGAACCTGACCGCGGAGCGGGTCGCCAGGAATCCGGACGGACTCGATCTGCCGGCGCTTCTGGACCGCATCGAGTCTGAAATGGGGAGCGCTGCTCCGGAAGTGCAATGGACGATGAATTCCTGTCTTGCGGGAATCGGCATCCACTTCCCGGAGCATCGCGAGCGTGCCCTTGCGATCGGAGAGAAATTGGGGATCTATCGCAACTATCCTGTTTCCAAGGGGTGCACCTCTCCGTTCGCCCCAATCTGGATCAACGAAATGGTGCGCCGGAAAAGTTGAACCGCAGAATTGGTTGGTCCTGTTGAACCAGCAAGGGGAGCGCGCAGGTGGATGAACAAGCGGAGCGGACCGCTTTGCTCTCGGCCCTCACTACCGCCTGCAAACTTGCCTACGGAAGAGCGAAGAGAATCGAGTGGGAAACAATGCTCACGGATGGCTCTCCAGCCAGATCCTGAGCTGTGGAAGATCGTGCTGTACCACCTGCCATATGAGCTCGAGGTCCAGTCCAAAGTACTCATGGACGATTCGGTTGCGCAACCCTGCAATCTGATGCCACGGCACATCCGGATGCTGAACCAGGAAGTCTCCCGGCAGTTGCCTCGCCACCTCTCCGAGAACTTCTAGGTTCCGGACTACGGCGTCAATGGTTTTCTCGTCCTGACGAAACGACTCCTGATCTATGCCGGAGGTGTAGCGCTCGATCTTCTGGGCCGCGGCGAGCATGTCTTCCAGCAACAGGTCCGGATCGCGCTTAGGCATCGATCAGTTCCGGTTCAATCCGCTCCCAAAGGGACGGCTTTATGGCGCGCCGGGAGACCAGGTCCACCCGGCGCCCGAGTGCCTTTTCGAGCTCCTCTCCCAGTTCCACGAAGCGCAGGCCGATCGAGGGATCGACCTCGATCAATACGTCCACGTCGCTGTCCTCCCGTGCCTCGCCGCGCGCCCAGGACCCGAACAGGGCCATGCGATGGATGGGATAGCGCCGGCTCAGGAGCGCGTGCTGCTCGCGCAGGGTCGTCAGGATCTCTTCAGGAGTTGGCATGCGGACCTCCAGTGCGTAAACATGCGGCTCTGCGCCGGCTCCGAGGCATCAGGCTGGCCCATGGGCGACATCATAGCAAGGCTCAGCCCAGGATGGAGTGAGGCTGGACGCGAGGAGGGTGATGGGTTAGTCAGAACTCGCTGACGGTCATGTCCGCGAGGTCGCCGCTCGCCGACCAGTTGACGTGCAGCGCGGTATTCGGTCCGGAGATGTGCGGGCCGTACTCGGGCGCGATGTGCAGGCTGAGCCACACATGCCCCTTGCAGGCATTCTTCACGCAGGCGCATCCACTGCCGCCATCGATCAGGTAATCAGCTTTTCCCCAGGAAGCGCCGGGCGCCAGCGTTCCCACGGGGAGGTACTCGGACCGGCTGCACGGCGGCTGCCCGGGCGCGGGCTGGGCCGTGGGCCAATACTCCGAGTACACACGCAACCAGAGATTCTGCGAGGCCTGGGACTCGTGGAAGTTCTTGACCGCTACATTCATGCGGAAGACTTCGGGCGCGGGCACGATGACCGGCGAGATGAAAGGAGCCCGGACGATCTGGACCGACTCCGCGCAGCCGGCCAGGACGACGAGCAAGAGAATGGCAGAACTATAGAGACCCCGACGACTCATCGTACGGCTCCTTCAGTAACTCGCGAGCTGATTGCTCACGCCTGAAGAGGCGTCCCGGACCGCTTCAAAGTTACAGAGATACTGAGGTCGCCCGCTCAATCCTCCCGGTCAGCCGTCCGGCGGTAGTGGCGGCGGGCCTTGGCCCGGTTGCCGCAGGTCTCCATCGAGCACCAGCGGCGCGAGCGGTTGCGGCTGCGGTCGACGAAGAGCCAGGTGCAGGCGCTGCCGCCGCATTCCCGGATCTTTTCCCGCTCCTCCGAGGTGAGCAGCTCGGCCGCGGAGCGCAGGACCGGCCAGAGCGGCGCTTCCAGAGGGTCTTCCGGCGCCGCCCACATCCATACGAAATCAGCTCCTCGGTGCTCCAGGCGCAGACGGGAGAGCGCCTCGGACAGCGCCGCGTTCAACCGCTCCAGGTCGGCGGCGTCCGGCGGACGCGAAGCCGCGAGGGCCGAGAAGGTCCGGTAGAGGGTCTCCCGCAGGCTGTGGCTCAGGGCGAACGCCGCCACGGCCGCCCCAGGGTCCCGCTCCGCCCGGTCTTCCAGGCGGGCCGCCTCTCCTTCGGTCAGCAGCCCTGCCTGCCGCGCGAAGGCGACGAGGTCGGAGTAGCCGCCCAGCCTTTCGCTCTCCGGCCGCTCACGGTCCCCCACGGTATTGGTGAAGTCCAGACAGAGAGCGCCGCCGGAAAAATCGAAGGCCGGGGATGGACGGTCCTGCTCCATCGCCTGATTCTAACTGACGACGGGAGCTTGACAGGTTAGATCGGCAGGAATAGGCTAACTGGTATCAAGCGAATAGAGAGTTAGATGACCCAGAGGAGATCCTGATGAGCCAAGCCCGGAGCCTCGCCGATCAACTGGAGCGCGCCTTCCGGGGAGGCGCCTGGCACGGCCCCGCGGTGGCCGAGACGCTGGACGGCGTCGATGCGGCGACTGCCGCCGCCCGGCTGTATCCCGGCGGTCATTCGATCTGGGAGATCGTCCATCACCTGACCGTCTGGAACGAGGCGCCGCGGCGGCGTCTCGACGGCGAGCGGCTCGTGGACCTTCCGGCCGAGCGCGACTGGCCGCCGGTCGGGGACACCTCCGACGCCGCCTGGCGGGCGGCGCTCGCGGCGCTCGAAGGCGCCCATGCCGCGCTGCACGCGCGCGTCCTCGACTTCACCGACGGCCAACTCGACGACCCGGTCGCCGGGAGCGATCCCACGGCGCGGGGGATGCTCGCCGGCGTCCTGCAGCACAACGCCTATCACGCCGGCCAGATCGTGCTCCTGCGCAAGGGATTGGAAAGCGGACGGGGGAGGCCGTGAGCACTCCCGAGATCCGTCCGGAAAGGCCGGAGGACTTCGAACAGGTCCGCCGGGTCAAGACGCCCCTGCCGTTCTAAGGAAACGCGAACCACTCGCGCCATCCGCCGTCGGCTTCAAAGAAGGTCGACATCACCGTGCCGTCACCGCGGATGGCGAACAAGTCGATATGGCCCGCAAACGGCAGTAGGGCTGTCACCGTCGCACCCGAGTGCATCTTGGTTTCGGAGCTGACCTCGAACCACTCGCGCCATCCGCCGTCGACTTCAAAGAATGTCGACATCACCACGCCGTCCTCACGGGTGGCGAACAGGTCGACATGACCCTCAAAGGGCTGCAGAACCGTCACGGTCGCACCCAAGGCCATCTTGGTTTCGGAGTGGATCTCGAACCACTCGCGCCATCCGCCATCGGCTTCAAAGAATGTCGACATCACCACGCCGTCCTCACGGGTGGCGAACAGATCGACATGACCTTCAAAGGGCTGCAGGACCGTCACGGTCGCGCCCAGGGTCATCCTGGTTTCGGGGTCGATCTCGAACCAGTCACGCCATCCGCCGTCGACTTCAAAGAATGTCGACATCACCGTATGGTTGTCGCCGATGACGAACAAATCGACATGACCCTCAAAGGGCTGCAGAACCGACACGGGCGCACCCGAGGCCATCCTGGTTTCAGAGTGGATCCCGAACCATTCGCGCCATCCGCCGTCGGCTTCAAAGAAGGTCGACATCACCGTGCCGTCCTCACGGGTGGCGAACAAGTCGACATGACCCGCAAAGGGCTGCAGGGCTGTAACGGTCGCACCCGGCTTCATCTTGGCCTGGGGAAGCTCGGGATGGATTGGAAACCAGTTTTGCCAGTTGCGTACTGCTTCGAAGAACGTCGACCACACCGTTCCATCGTCGCGGCTCGTGGCGAACACGTCGACATGTCCTTCAAACGGCAGCAATGCCGTCACGGTCGCGCCCGGTTTCGCGTTGACCCGCACACGCTGCCCCGCCTCGAAGGTCAGCGTGTAGCGTCCACCCTCTCCTTCAAACACCAGAGACCTGCTGACGGTCTGTCCGGCCTCGGCCTGGGCTAATTCCTGACGTGTGAAGCGCAGCTCTTGTGAATCGCCAATCTGATTGTCCTGGTCCACAGAAGGACTGCTCGGGGTGCCCAGGGCCGAATCCACATCGCGGATCAGTACGGCAACTTGTCTCTCTCGGCCGAGGGTGAAGCTTCCGAGGACCGACGAAGCGACAATCCCCTTGACGATCCCCTGCAGGGTTCCAGGACGGCCGATATCGTGTTCCATGAGTGCGACGACAAAAATGACCCGGTCCGGGTCATTTAATGCCGCAGGCGTATTGGCTACGCTCCAAAAGGAGTGAGCGATACCGGGCGCAAAGTGCGTTTCGCCTGCGTCTACATCTCCGAATGGACCGTACCGAGTGACGTCAAAAGCTGGAAACGGTACTGTAACGCCTCCCCTGGTAAAGGTGGCTTCCAGGTCAACGGCGGTGACCAGGACGTAAGGTTCATCCGCGGAGCTGAGCTCATGGGTCTCTTCGTGGCAATGAATGTTGCTGAGGTAAGCTTGAATCACAATGTCCCCTTGTTAGATTTTGGATCTTCGAAGTACGCCGATCTGCAGGGTGTGGGGGGAAGGGGCTTTCCCGCCTGACGCAGCAACGAGAACCCCTGGATGAGTGGATGATCTGTGTTGCCGCTGCTGGCGCGCGGCAGGATACCCGCCGCGACTGCTCTCCTTGGGAGGCGTCATCGGCCAGGCGATCCCTCTCCCGCCGGGGTCCTCCAAGAAGGATAGGCGCGCCAGGCGCGGAAGAGTTACAGCAATTTTTAGGAGAAAGCGGGCCCGGCCCGCGGCTCGAGCCTGGGCATTCTGGATACTCTGGCCTAGGACCCAGCGGCTGCCGCGCTGTCCCTTCGCTTCCAGATCACCAAAACCAACCAGAAGACGAACACTTGAGCCGGAACAGGCCAATCGGCCGGCAGGTCGATGATCGTCCTCTTGGTGAACAGACCGACTGGACGAATACTGCCGACGGTGACTCCATTCTGGAAGACAGAAAAGCTTCTCCCGAAGAGGGAATCCCGTTTCAAGGAGTAGTGGCGGGCATTGAGCTCCAGATCAAAATCGGAGCGGAAAGCGCTCGGCTTGATGGCGCGCGCGACAGCTCGTCCTTCGCCTTCCAGGACAAAAGCCCCACTCATGAGCCCCTCACGATAGAGCTTGTAGGGCTTGCCCTCGATCGACATCTCGCCGGACTCCCTCCAGAGCGCGATGTCGAGAAACGCGATCTTTTGCCCTTCGGTTTCGATGTTGAAGTCCTGGGAGAAGAGATTCAAGGGTTTTGCTTCGAGCATAGCTGCCTCAACTCAGTGTGCCAGACGATGGGATGGGCCTGCCCTTGCGCTCTCCTGTGTCGCTGTCGACGCATATGAACCAGATACGCCGCTGAGCGGGTTGCAGGCAGCCGCCTATTTGAGATTCCTACCCAACGATCTTGTAGGAGCCACCGCAATACTTGTACATTCTTTTGTAGGCGTCCTTCCTGCCTGCGGCCCATACCCCCATGCCTGAGTCAAAGTAGCTGACCGTTCCCTCAAAGTGTTCATCCGCGGGGGCGTAGCGGGTCATTTCAGGTACGCTGGTTTTCACTGTGCCAGCAGTGCAGGCCGCCGTCCCCAGAGCTCCACAAAGGATCAATAAAGATCTAGCCTTCATCTCGCTCTCTCCTGATGGGCTCAAGCTCCTTGCCCGCAATCTTCAAGGCGCCTTTCCCTGCTACTGCCTTGAAGACGTTGGATGGACCGCCTGGACAGCGGCCTTGATGGGAATTCTACATCCAACAGCACCGGCCGCGCTTCCTCACGTCACGATGGCGGGGGCTGGCGCACCTTCAGTAGAGGCGAGAGGGCTTTTCCTCTCCCGAGACGAGGAGGCTCCCATGAAAGCCAAGCTCACCTTCGCGCTCACGGCGTTCGCTCTCACGTTGACCCTTGGGGACCTGCGGCTCGCGCCGTCGGTCCAGACCGCTACGACGCCGCAGCAGTGCGCGTCGTTCTGTATGCGGGCCCTCTGCCTCGGTCAAGCCTGCGGGCTCTACACCAACTCGTCGGGCCAGACCGTCTGCGGCTGCCACTGAGCCGTCACGATACGGACAGGGTACGATCCCCGCGCTCTGAGTCCGCCCGGGGGTCGGTACCGCGTGTCGATGTCGATGTCGATTCCGAAGCCGGGACCCAGGAGACCGCCGCCGATGATAGGAGGACCTGGGCTGCCCTCATGAGTATGTGCCGATATAAACTTCTTTCCCCTTGGCGCCGCACCTGGTACATTTCTCAACCTCCCAAGCAGGCGTACCAAAATTTACTATGTAGTTGTCGAGTTCCTCTTCGTGAATCCAATGGTGCTCGGTCCGGGTCTGAAGTACTCCACATCCTCTGCAGCATCGCTGTTGATTACAAGAATCTGAGGCCACGTAGGCCCAGTTCTCCCAAACATGTTGATTGCTATCAATCCTCAGCCTCGAACCACATCGCACACAAATACAACCTCGCCAGTCATGCCCCCTCAAGAAGCACTGTATGCTCATCGAGCACTCCTTCACTATGGGCTGCCGGCTATGCCGATGAGCGGCGGTCTCAGCCGTCCTCGCCTCTTCCGGGCTTGTAGCCGAGCACCGCGGACACCAAATGGATACCGATGCCAGTGTACTGATCGCGCTCAACGCCTTGATGCTGAGTTTCGAAGTACCGGTAGGTCAACCCGGCGGACCAGGGTGAAGACCCCAGGCCAACCTCAAGCCCTGCTTTGCCGCCGAACGCCAATTCAGCATCCCGTCGCGGCGGCCCCTCGAGACCGGCATCGAAGTCTACCCAGGCCAGTTGAGGGCCCACATAGAAGTCGAATCGTCCGCTACGCAGGGGGTGGAACAGAAGCGCGACGGCCAGCGGCCGTAGAGAGAAGGTGCCCTCATCCGAGGCGACGGTGAACTCGCGCAGCACGGTTGGATTGAAGGACACGGGGCGAATCTCGACCTGCCGCCACTGCGCATCCAGGTTGATCGAGCTGATCGACAGCTCAAGCCCCACAAGGGGGCGATGACGATACTCGGCAGCCAGAGAGAAACCGTTGCCGCCGTCGAGTGAAAGCTCGGAGTAGCCGAGCGAGTGGCTACTCAACGTTCGGCGGGAGTAGTCGGTAACGCCGGCTTCGAGGCGCAGCGCCCATGGCTCCTGTTGCGCATGGCTCGCCGCCGCGAAGGTGAGTGCCACCATCAGTGAGAGAGTGCATCGGATGAGCATCGACATTTCTGGACACCTCGGTGGAAGAGCAGGTTCATCGGATGTCGCCGCCGAGACTTTAACATGCCTGCGAATCGGTACGCTACGTAGCGACGGGCGAAGCCGGTCGCGGGCCCTTCACGACATCTTCGGAGAATGCATCGGTGGTCAGGCAGCCCTGGCGAGAAGGTAGCAGCGACGGCTTGGATACTCAGTTCCCTCGTAGGGCTCCCGCTCGACGTGCTCGATGACTGCAAGCTGCGCGCACCGCAGCGCCTCGATGATGGCGCTGGGAACGTGAAAACGGAAGTCCAAGGAGACGGGTGAGCCGAAGAGATCGTCGACATGGACCACCTCGTCGCCGATGTGAAACGATATCAACGCTAAACCTCCAGGCATCAGAACCCGGCGGACCTGCTGGAACACCGCGTCGAGCTCGGCGGGCCGGAAGTGCACGATGGAATAGAACGCCACGATGCCTGCGAGACTCGCGTCGGGGAGGTCGAGCCGGTTCATGTCCCCAATGCGGAACTCGATGCCCGGGTGAAGGCCCGTAGCCACTCTGACCATTTCCGGAGAGAGATCGATGCCGATGACGGTTATGCCCTGCTCCTGGAGATAACGGGCGACATGTCCAGGCCCGCATCCGAGGTCGGCGACGAGGCCGCGACCGCGTGCCTCCTCTGCGAAACGGTTGAGGAGATGCCGGTCGAGCGGCTTGTGGTCGAGCTCCGTCGCGAGATGTTCGGCGTAGGCATCCGCCGCCGAATCGTAGCTGTCGCGGACATCCATAGGCCGAGATTGTACCGGAAGCGGTGAAGTCGCGCCGGCCGTGCTATCGCTTGGTCAGCTCGGTCTCTCTGACAAGTAAATTCTCGGAGCTGGTACGGGTGGTTGAGGCGGCGCTGCCTGCCGGACTGCTGCCAGTCATCCCACCAGTGCTGGTATCGACACCGGGAGCTTCGCCCAGGTTCTGTTTCCGGACCACTTCTGTGGCCTCACGGCCTGCCTGCCTCACCTTAGGAGATTTGGAGCGGTGCCCAGGAACAAGCGATACAACCCCGGAACGTTTGCCGTCATCTGCGGACGAGCCGACAGTTTGAGCTGGACTTCTAGAAAACCGTCGCGAGAGCGATCGCAGGGAACAGAGCTCGCCCAGCGCCTAATTTTCACTGCTGACTCTGCCTTTCACTACCATAACGACTCATCTCCGCAATGACGACTAGCGGTTGAGCTGAGCGCCGCGACTGCGGCAGTTTGGGCTTTGCACTTTATCTTCCGCACGTGTGCTCCATCCTGTTAGGCCGCTGGCGCTTTGAGCAGCCTCGTGACCTCTTGGAGCAGCATATCGAGCCCAGCCCTGAAATCTACTTGAGGCGCGGTCGGCAGAGCCTCTGTTGCGCGCACATGACCGTGCAGCACGGAGTCGGCAATCTTGCGAGACGATTGTTCCAAGAATTGCATCGCGTCGCGGAAGGACCGGCCGCCCTGATGATTGTTTGCCACTTCACGAAAGCTGGCTGCGCCGAAAATCGGAGGGACGTGATCAAGAACAGCGCGAATCAACATCGAACAGGACAACAACAACCCGTCATTGTACGCGACGTTCAGTTCCTCACAGAGGGCAATGAGCTTCGTCCATCCGTGATCGCTTAAGCCGCTGGTTGGAGCCCTGCGCGTTCAGGTAGTAGGCGTCGTTTCACGTTCGGGTCCGGGGCCTCGGCCAGGAAGAAACTCCAGAGGCGGCGATCTCGAGTGTGAGCC
>JBKKAU010000136.1:0-1194 GCA_046714475.1 Thermoanaerobaculia bacterium | reverse complement strand
GCCAAGACTCACGAAGTCGGTAACTCTCGTTCCGGAAGGCAGCGTCGCGAGGGAGCGGGCCATGGCTATCCTTTCTCTCTTTCCAGAAAGAATCGCCGAAGCCGAGAACTAAGTAAACAGTATTGGGCCTAGGTCCGGCCGGCGCGCGCGTGGACCGTAGCGCCGAGCTACTCGCGGTGGAACCCGCCCAAGGCGCCGCCGAGGTCGACAAGCAGCCGGCGCCGGAGTTCGCGCTGTGCGCAGGTCGTTAACGAATTTGAGGGTGCATGCACCTGGAGGCGACCCGGGAGAGCTGCCAAGGGGCCGGGGACCACTCTCCGATAACCGCCCCTCCTTTATGGGAAGCAAACCATACGGCAACAACGTCCGGTAGAAGGGCGGGCGGCCTCGGTGCGGCAGCTCGGGAGCGAGGCCGCGCAGCTTCATGACGCAAGGGCGGCGGTGGCATCTGCGGCCGGGTGCGAGCTGAAGGAAGCGAGTCTCCCGGCCTTCGGCTCTTCTCCGCGATTTTCGTCAGCCCTGCGGCGTTGTGGCACCGCCGGCGCTAAATACCAGCGGGGCCTTGCCAAGGGACTGCGGCTGGCGGCTAGGCTAGCGCGCAGGGTCGACGCGGTCCGCGGCCGAAGGGCGGATTCGCTAGGTGCCCGCCCAGAGGAGCGAGACTAGTCGTGAGGGGCGGCAAGCAAAGTGAGACGGTTGTCCTATACTTCAAAGGCAGACAAACTGGAAAATCAGAGCACAGGGGACACCGACATGTGCAGCGGAGGACTAAGGGAGGAGCTGGCAGCCCTCCTCCAGCAACCAGATGGAATCGAAGACCTCGGCAGGCGACTCGACGCGGCACTGAGCGAAGGACTCACCACGGAGCAGCTGGGAGAGATTCTGGTCGGGGCTATGAGCGATTTGTCCAAAGCCCGCCAAGCGAGGGAGCGGTTTCGGCGAGTGTGCGAGGAGTTCTTAACCGATCGGGTCGGGGCGGAAAATTACTTGGCGGCCCTCCAGGAGGCGATCGATCGGGGCGTTCAAGGCGTGGAACTCCTAGCGATAATAGAGGAGACCAGTCAATGGGCGGCGAGTTGGATTCGGATCGTTGAACTCATAGGGCGGCTGAGGGTGAACTGAGAGGCTGTGAAGAATTTCTCGGCGCTAGGTTCTTCCTCAGGGTGTCGTCTTGTGGCAAGCTTTCCGTATGGA
>JBKKAU010000135.1:0-8097 GCA_046714475.1 Thermoanaerobaculia bacterium | reverse complement strand
CGGCAAGCTCGACCGCGCGGCGCTCCCCGAGCCGGAGCGCGGCCGGGGCGACGGGACGCCGTACGTGGCGCCGCGCACGCCGCTCGAACGCACCCTCCACGAGGTCTGGTCCGAGCTGCTCGCCGTGCCCGAGCTGGGCGTCCATGACAACTTCTTCACCCTGGGCGGCCACTCGCTGCTCGCCACCCAGGTGGCGTCGCGGCTGCGCGCGCGGCTCGGCCTGAAGGTGCCGCTGCGCAGCCTGTTCGAGGCGCCCACCATCGCCGGGCTCGCCGGGCGGATCGGGACCCTACAGGGCGTGGCCGCGGCTCCCGTCCCCGTCTCCCCGCTGGTGACGCTCCGCCCCGGAGGCGCGAAGCCGCCGTGGGTCTGGGTGCTCCCCACCGGCGGCCCATTCGACCGCTACCAGGATCTCGCCCGGCTCCTGCCCCCCGACCGTCCGGTCCTGGCCCTGCAGGCGTCGCACGGGGCCGGCGCGCCGGATAGTATCGAGGCGATGGCCGATCTCTGTCTGAAGGAGCTGCAGGGCGCCCCCGACATCCTGGGCGGCTGGTCGCTGGGCGGCGTCGTGGCCTTCGAGATGGCGCGCCGCCTAGAGGAGCGGGGCGGGCCGGCCGTGACCGTGGTCCTGCTCGACTCGGCCCTGTCCGAACCGTCCTCCGAGCCGGAGGACGAATTGCGCCCGCTCTGGCTGTTCGCCCGCGACCTCGGGCTGCCGGTCGCGGCCCTGGACCACGACGCCGCGGCGCTGCGCGGGCTCGGCGAGGACGAGCGCTGGAGCCTTCTGCTGCGGCGCGTCCAGGAGGCGGGCCTGCTGCCGCCGGAGCTCGGGGCCGCCGAGGTACGGGAGCTCTTCGACGTGTTCCGGCGCCACCGCGCGGCGCTGCAGGCCTACGAGCCGCGGCCGTTCCCGGGCAGGATCGTGCTCCTCCAGGCCGCCGAGCAGCCGGAGGAGGCGGCGCGCCGCCGGGCCGGGCGGTGGGCGGGGCTCGCCACCGGCGGCATCGAGGTCCATGCCGTGCCCGGCGACCACTACACGCTGCTCCGTCCGCCCCACGTCGCGGCGCTGGCGGAGGTCTTGAAGGCCCGTCTCGCGGGCCGCGGAGGTGCGGAGCCATGAACCGTCTCTGGCAAGAGCTGCCGCTCGGCGCGCGGAGCCTCGCCCGCAGCCCCGGCCTGACCCTGGTCGCCGTCCTCATGCTCGCCCTGGGGATCGGCGTCACCAGCTCGGTGCTGATCGTCCTCGACGCCGTCGTCCTGGAGCGGCTGCCGTATCGCGACCCCGAGCGGCTGGTGCTGCTCGAAGGCATCCGCCGCCAGGGCGCCGAGGTCGAGGACTGGATGGTCTCCTACCTCGACTTCCTGGACTGGCGCACCCAGAGCCACACCCTGGAGGACATGGCCGCGCACACGCCCGCGCACGCCTTCCACCTGCGCACCGCCGGCGAGACCGAGCACGTCACCGGTGAGATGGCGTCGGCGGGCTATTTCCGCCTGTTGGGGATCGAGCCGGTCGCCGGACGGGTCTTCACCGCCGAGGAGGACCGCGCCCCGGGCTCGCACCGCGTGACGGTCCTCGGCCATGACTTCTGGCGGCAGCGCTTCGGCCGGGACCCCGGCGTCCTGGGCCGTGAGATCAATCTCGACGGCGAGTCCTACCAGGTGATCGGCGTGATGCCTCCCGGCTTCCGCGGCCTGACCGACGAGGCCGATCTCTGGATCCCGCTGGCCATGGCTTGGACCGTGCTCACCCGGCAGCACCTGGAGATGCGCGAGTTCAGCTTCCTCGCCGCCGCGGCCCGCCTGCGGCCCGGCGTCACGGTCGAGCAGGCGCAGCGCGAGATGGACACCCTGACCGGCCGGCTGGAGCGGGACTACCCCGGCACCAACCGCGGCGTCGGCGTCCGCCTGACCTCGCTGAGGGAGGTCTGGTTCGGGGACCTGCGTCCCGGCCTCTTCACCCTATTGGGAGGCGCCCTGCTCGTCCTGCTGATCGCCCAGGGCAACGTCGCCAACCTGCTGCTCGTCCGGGCGGTCGGCCGGCAGCGCGAGATGGCGATCCGGGCGGCGCTCGGCGCCAGCCGGCGGCGGCTGGTCTGGCAGCTCCTGGCCGAGAGCGTGCTGCTGGCGCTGCTCGGCTGCGTCCTGGGGCTGCTGATCGCCCACTGGACCACCGGCCTGCTGGTGGCGGCGAGCGCCTTCGACTTCCGGAGCTTCCTCGACTTCTCGCTGGGTGGCCGGGTCGTCGCCCTGGTGGCCATCCTGACCCTGGTTTCCGGCGCCGTCTTCGGCCTGGTGCCGGCGTGGACCGTCTCCCAGACCCGGCCGGGGAGCGTGCTGAGCGACGGCGGCAAAGGCTCCGCGGGTCCCGGCCGGCGGCGGTTCCGCAGCGCGCTGATCGTGGCCGAGGTGGCGCTGGCGCTGATCCTCTCGGTGGGCGCGGGCCTGCTGGTTCAGGGTTTCCGCGCCCTGCAGGACAAGGATCTCGGGTTCCAGCCGGAGAACCTGCTGACCTTGCGGCTCGACATGAACGGCGAGGCCTGGCAGTCGATGGACGCGCGGCGCCTCCTGGCGCGCCAGCTCCTGGATCAGGTCCGCTCGGCGCCCGGCGTCGAGTCCGTGGCCCTGGTCGGCCCCGGCATGCCGACCGACGACTGGTACGGCGTGCCGTTCACCTTCGAGGACCGCTACGACGTCTCCGAGGACGGCACCCTCCAGCTGCCGCGCCACCACGTCAGCCCGGGCTTCTTCGCGCACCTCGGCATCCCCGTCCTCAAGGGGCGCGAGTTCACCGACGCCGACGCCAACCCCGAGGCGCCCGTGGTCCTGATCAGCGAGGGGGTCGAGCGCCGCGTCTGGCCGGGCGGCGGCGACCCGATCGGCAAACGGCTCAAATTCGGCCGTCTCGACGGCCCCGCCACCTGGTTCACCATCGTCGGCGTGGTCGGCGCCGTCGAGCACGGCGGCATCAAGGGCATGGAGTGGCTGGGGCCGGACATCTACTTCCCGTTCTTCCAGAGCCCGCCGCGGTTCAACTTCGTCGTCAACTTCCTGATCCGTCCGGCGCCGGGGATCGCGGTCGAGAGCCTGACCTCCACCGTGCGCCAGCGTCTCCGCTCGGTGGCGCCGGACCTCCCGGTCTACGACGTCCGGACCATGGAGGAGCGGCTGGGCGAGCAGCTCGCGCGCGACCGCTTCCTGCTCCTCCTGATGGGTCTCTTCGCCTGGATCGCCCTGCTGCTGGCGGCGATCGGGCTCTACGCCGTGATCTCCTACGACGTGCGCCAGAGCAGGCGCGAGATCGGCATCCGTCTGGCCCTGGGCGCCGGCCGCCTCCAGGTGCTCGCCGCCGCGGCCGGCCGCAGTGTCCGCCTGGCCGTCCTGGGCTTCCTCCTGGGGCTCGGAGCGGCCCTGCTGTTGGCGCGGCTCCTGCGCAACTTCCTCGAAGGCCTGGGAGAAGCCGACCCGTTGACCCTGGCCGCCGTCGGCCTGCTGCTCCTCGTCGTCGTCCTGGGAGCCAGCACCCTCGCCGCGCGGCGGGCTTTGCGTATCGAGCCTACGGAGACGCTGCGGTTGGAGTGAGGACTCTCCGATGCTCCGTTTCCGGAGACTCCTCCTCCGAATCCCCTAGAATACGTCCGCGATCCTCCGCGGATGAACGTCAGCGCCTTCGACCTCGCGATCCTCGTGGCCTACATGGCCGGCATGGTCGTGCTCGGCTCGTGGCTGGGCCGGGGGGCGCGCAGCGTGGCCGAGTACGCGGTCGGGAGCCGCGACCTCCCCTGGTGGCTGATCCTCTTCTCGATCATCGCCACCGAGACCAGCGCCGTCACGTTCCTGAGCATCCCGGGCTTCGCCTACGAGCGGGACTTCACCTGGATTCAGATCGCCCTCGGCTTCCTCGTCGGCCGCTTCGCGGTCGCCTTCCTCCTCCTGCCGCAATACTTCCAGGGCACCCTCTTCACCTCCTACGAGGTCCTCCACCGCCGGTTCGGCGGCGCCACGAAGCAGACCGCGTCGGTGCTGTTCATCCTGACCCGCAGCCTCGCCGACGGCCTGCGGCTCTTCCTCTCCGCGCTAGTGCTCCAGGAGATGACCGGCATCTCGATCCCCTGGGCGGTGACGGCGCTGGGCGTCACGACGATCGTCTACACCTACCTCGGCGGCATGCGGGCCGTGCTGTGGACCGACCTGATCCAGTTCTTCCTCTACCTCGCCGGCGCGCTGATCGCCCTGGGCGCGATCCTCGCCCGGCTGCCGGGAGGATGGGACCAGCTCGTCGCCATGGGCCAGGCGGCCGGCAAGTTCCGCGCCTTCGACCTCACCCTCGACCTGAGCGAGCCCTACGGGCTCTGGGCCGGCCTGGTGGGAGGCGCGTTCGTCGCCCTCGGCTCCCATGGCGTGGACCAGCTCAGTGTGCAGCGCTACCTCTCGGCCCGCGGGCTGCCGGAGGCGCGGCGCGCCGTCTGGGTGAGCGGGCTGGTCGCGGTGGCGCAGTTCGCCCTCTTCCTGCTGATCGGCGTCGGGCTCTGGAGCTTCTACCAGCTCCACCCGCCCGCCGTACCGTTCGACCGCCCGGACCGCATCTTCGCCCGCTTCATCCTCGACGAGCTGCCGACCGGCCTGGTCGGGTTGCTCCTGGGCGCCATCTTCGCCGCCGCCATGACGAGCTCCCTCAACTCGTGCGCGACCGTGGCCGTGAACGACCTCTACCTGCCGGGAAGGGAGGTCTTGCCGGAGCGGCAGCTGCGGCTGGTCCGCATCCTCACCGCAATCTTCGGGGTAGTGCAGATCGCGGTCGGGATCGCCGGGCAGTGGCTGCGCTCCTCGATCGTGAGCAGCGTCCTGGGGATCGCCGCCTTCACCACCGGCATCGTGCTCGGGCTGTTCTTCCTGGGGATGACCACGCGCCGCGTGGGCCAGCGCGCGGCGCTGGCGGGTCTCGCCGTCGGCCTCGCCGGCATGACCTGGATCTTCTTCGCCACCCCGCTCGCCTGGCCCTGGTATGCCCTGGCGGGCTCGCTGATTACGGTTGTTGCGGGGCTGGTGGCGGCTAGCCTGGATAGGACGTCGTGATTTGGGTTCTACGAAGTTCAACGGCCGTATTCAGGGCTCGCCGGGCGTCTACGCGGTTCGTAAAACTCCTTTCCCGGCTGGTTTAGTGGACGACGAGGACCTTCTTCAAGAGCCCCGACAGGGCGACGGGATAAAGCCAGGGGTGCAAGCCCCTGATCCGGTTCCAATCTGCCTTCCGAGCCCTGAAAGAGCGACATCCTGTTTAGCAACACCTTGCCGGCTCGGCGGGCTCGCCAGCGGTGGGGCAATCAGGCGCTGATCGGCATGAGGCGGAACACCCTCGCGGATCGGCTTGCTTTCGAGATATCGCCACGGCGTAAGGCATCTCGGACATCGTCCAGCTTGTGGGCGTCATCAAGGGAGAGGTAGGGTGCCCACCCCTCCCGATCATCGATGAGCTCCACTTCGACCTCGGCCGCATAGGGTCCCTCATGGATGAGCTTGGTCCGGTGGCGTCCGGTCATGTCCGTCTCCTTCTGTAGTCGTCTGTCCAGCGGTTCGCGTCGGGTCGATAGGCCGTTACCAGGACGGCTGGGGTCGTCGAGTTTTTAGGGATACCCCAGACAACGTGGACGGGCTGTCCCCGAGAGTCCCGCTGCAGCACGAGAACACAGGGACCCTTCGGGTAACCAGGGTAATCTTCGACGACCACTGCGTCGCCTATCCCGGCTAAGACGTCTCGAACGGCGATCTGATCGTCAGAGAGCTCATCGTAGCCGTGATCCGAGATCCTGACTTCACGGCGAGCCACCAGATCGCGAACGCGCTCGAGCGTCAGGCTCATCAGGGAGATCCTAGCATCAGGTACCCCAGGGACCAGCGCCAGGACCTGGTCATCGCCCCCGGCCGCGGCGGATCCGCAGCTACTCGGCGAACAGGGCGACGACAGCAGCGATCGCGGTGAGGAGCGCGGCAACCAAGATACCGAAGGTGTATCGGGTATAGCTGACTGTCGCTGCTGCGGCCCGTTCGGCAGCCTCCGCCTGCCGTTCGGCTGCAGCCGCTTGGCGCTCTGCCGCTGTCGCAACAGCGCTAGAGTAAGAAGCTTGACGGCGAGCGATTTCGTTGGCGAGGAGCCTTCGATCCTTGCTCATGTCCGAGTCGGCGTGTACCGCGTGCACTCGGAACAGCTCCTGGTCCGTCATCTTTTCGATATCCTGCTGTGTTGCCATGGGCCCTAGCTCCTGGCTTTGGCGCGGTCGGGAGCGAGAGGGAAGCCTCACTCCACCTTGGCGCGGGTCCTCGCTGAGCGCGGGACCGGGCGGGTCGTGGATTCTGCGATCTTGATCAGCCCGCGCAGCGCCTCATTCACCACCTTGTCGTTGGGAAAGATCTTTGCCACCTCGGGCTCTAGAACGACGACGTTGCTCTCCGCGGCGATGCGGGCTGCATATTTGCCCCGGATCATGGTTCCAAAGTCGGAGCGCTCGTACTCTGGCCGCAACTCGTCGGCTGCCTTGAGCTTAGCCCTCTTCATTGGATGCCTCCGCAAACGAGACGCCATGCTTACGTGCGTTCGTGGCAGCCTTTTCCGGATCCCAGACAAACTTCATGTCAACATTGTAGTCAATGCCGACTTTGGATGCCGAGGAAACGGACGAAGGCGGCGCCCAGGTGCCGCTGGGCTCGCGGATCGCTGCCCGCTTTGCCGGCCTGGGTCTCACGGAGGATCTTCCCGAGCTCCGCGGTGAACAGGCCCGCCCAGCCGATTTCGAATCGTGATCATGCTGGACACCAACCTCTAGCCCCGGAAAAACACGGGGGCGCGCCGCGCCGCCAACGGCACGCCCCCGGATCACATCCGGTTGTTCCGACATCAGTTGTCAAAGAACAGGTTCTCAACCTATTCTGTACAGGGTCAGCGCATTCCGTGATGCCCAGGGCGCGCTCTCACCCGCCCGTACGGTTTTATGTCCCCTCATCTCTTTATACGGATGAGGCCCCAAAAACGTCGCGGGTTCCGTAGAACTTTCCTCTGCCTTCGCGCTCCTCCTCTCGGTCCGCGGGCGCGGCCAGGAGCCTCCCGGATTCCGCTCGGAGTGTCCGCGACACGGATCGGAGGCTTTCGCCCCGGGCTCGCGGTCTTCCGCCTCGCGGGGCGGAGATCCGAGATCGCAAGGCGGATGCCCGGAAGGCGGCCGGGTGACGCAGATCCCGGGGCGGGCCTTTCAGACTTCGAGGCGGAAGACGCGGACCCGGAGCGGGATGACTCGGAGACAGAGGTGGAGGACTCCGAGCGCTCCAGGGCAGCGCAGAGCCCGGCTGGATGGCGCAGATCCAGGGGCGGGAGGCTCAGGAGCCGGGGCGGGTGACTCCTGACAGATACCAGCACCCCGCGATGGGAGACCAATTCAGCGCGAGCTTACAAACGCGGAGCCCCTCTCATCCGTATACAGATATGGAGGCCGGTAGATTGGATGGGCGCCGGCCAGGGCTCTTTGAAAAGCGACGTACCGGGGGAGGCGCTTGCGGGGCGGCGTCTCCCCCGGCCCACCATTTCAGGGGGCCGGGCCACGCACGGCCTGGCCCCCCAGCTCTTGCTCTATGCAGTCACCCGCTGACCTTTCAGGATCAGTCCTGGAAGACGTCCTGGAGACTCCCGGCAGCCAAGAGGCGCTCGCCCCAATCCAGAAGACGGTCTGCATCCGCGGAGTGCACCCGCTCCTCGATCTCAGGAGCCAGAGGACCGAACTTCAAGCGGAGGAGACGAAGCAACAGCCGGGCTTCCCCCTCCTGGCGACCCTCCTGGAAGCCCTCTTGGCGGCCTTCCTGAAGACTCTTTTCTCGGAGCTCACGGTTCCAACGGTCGATGCTTTCGGCCAGCATAGTGTCGGATTCCTCCAAAGTGAACGTGGCGGAGACCTCCTCGGACACTCCGAAGCGCGGCAGGATCACCTTCTGCAGCCAAGTCAAAAAAGCCTGCCGCAACCCAGCCTCGCTCGGCGGAATGCTCTGCCGCAGCCGGTGGACGCTCGAACGGACCTCCCGCCAGTCCCGGCTCTTCTCGATGCGGAACAGGTC
>JBKKAU010000134.1:0-4782 GCA_046714475.1 Thermoanaerobaculia bacterium | reverse complement strand
AGTACGTAGATCGACGGCACGACGAAGAGCGTGAACACCGTGCCGATGATCATGCCGGTGACCAGCATGATGCCGATCGAGTTGCGCGCTCCGGCGCCCGGGCCGGTGGCGAACACCAGCGGCATGTGGCCCATGACGGTGGCGGCGGTGGTCATGAGGATCGGCCGCAGCCGGGTGCCGGCGGCTTCGATCACCGCATGCAGCTTGTCCCTCCCCTGCTCCTGCAGGTGGTTGGCGAACTCGACGATCAGGATGCCGTTCTTCGCCACCAGGCCGACCAGCGTGATCAATCCCACCTGGCTGTAGATGTTGAGCGTCGTGAAGCCCAGGAACGAGAAGAGCAATGCGCCGGAGAGGGCCAGCGGCACCGAGCCCGCCAGGATGATGAACGGATCGCGGAAGCTCTCGAACTGGGCCGCCAGCACCAGGTAGATCAGGATCGCCGACAGCAGGAACGTGCCGAGGAACTTGCTCCCTTCGGTGCGGAGCTGGCGCGACTCGCCGGCGTAGTCGAGGGTGAATCCCTGCGGCAGGATCTTCGCCGCCTCCTCCTCGAGGAAGATCAGCGCCTGGTCGAGCGCCACGCCGGGCGGCACCACGCCCTGAATCCGCACCGCGTTGAGCTGCTGGAAGCGCTTCAGCTCGCGCGGCTCGGTGGTGGTCTTCACCGTGGCGAAGGTCGAGAGCGGCACCAGTTGGCCGTCAGGCCCGGTGACGTGGATGTCCTTGAGCTGCTCGGGGTTCAGCCGCTCGCTGCGCTTGACCTGCGGGATCACCTTGTAACTGCGACCCTGGATGCTGAAACGGTTGACGTAGTTGCCGCCCACCAGCGTCGAGAGGTCGCGGCCGGCCTGGCTCATGTCGACCCCCAGGGAGCGGACCTTGTCGCGGTCGAAGACCAGCTCCGCCTGTGGCTGGTCGAACTTCAGGTCGGCGTCGGCGAACATGAAGAGGCCGCTTGCGAAAGCTTTTCCCACGAGCTGGTTGGCGAATTCGATGAGCCGCTCGGGCTCCGCCGTCGAAGCGATCACGAGGTCCACCGGGAAGTCGCTGCCGCCGGGCAGCGGCGGCGGAGTGATCGGGATGATCCGCACGCCGGGGATCTGCGACAGCTTCGCCCCCGCCTCCATCTGCAGCTCGGCGGACGTGCGCTCGCGCTCGCCCCATGGCTTGGTCACCATGCCGCCGAACCCGAAGGTCGGGAAGGTGATCTGGAAGGTGGCGTCGGTCTCGGGGAACGACTTGAACACCTCGTAGATCTCCTGGGCGAAAAGCCGCGTCTGATCGATCGTCGAGTTGGCCGCACCCTGGATGATCACGAAGACCACGCCCTGGTCCTCGGCGGGCGCCAGCTCGCGCTGCGAGAACATATAGAAAGGAAAGATCAGCAGCACCACCATCACCCACAACGTCAGGACGATGGGACGGTAGTTGAGCGTCCCCGAGAGCAGGCGCGTGTAGCGGTTGCGGACGCCTTCGAAGCGATGGTTGATCCATCCGGCGTAGCCGCGCTCGGTGTCGCCGGCGCGCAGCAGCTTCGAGCCCATCATCGGCGACAGCGTCAGTGCCACGAAGCCGGAGATGATCACCGCGCCGGCCAGCGTCAACGCGAACTCGCGGAACAGCGAGCCCGTGAGGCCGCCCTGGAGGGCGAGCGGCGTGTACACCGCGGCGAGCGTGATGGTCATGGCGGTGATCGGACCGACCAGCTCGCGCGCGGCGTGGAGCGCGGCCTGGAGGGGCGGCTGTCCGAGGTGCAGGTGGCGCTCCACGTTCTCCACCATGACGATCGCGTCGTCCACCACGAGGCCGACCGAGAGCACGATGGCGAGCAGCGTGAGCAGGTTGATCGTAAAGCCCGCCGCCACCATGATGAAGGCGGCGCCGATCAGCGAGATCGGGATCGCGACCAGCGGGATGAGGACCGAGCGTACCGACCCCAGGAAGAGGAAGATGACCAGGACCACGATCAGCAGGGTTTCGCTGAGCGTCTTCAAGACCTCTTCGATCGCGTCCTGGATGTAGGCCGACGAGTCATACGGGATGCCGGCCTTCATGCCGGCCGGGAGCTGCGCCTGGATCTCGGGCATCGCCTCGCGCACCTGGCGCATCACCTCGAGCGTGTTGGCGGTGGGCAACACCCAGATGCCCATGAAGGTCGCGTCTTCGCCGTTGAAGCGCACCTCCTGGTCGTAGTCCTCGGCGCCGAGCACGACGTCGGCGATCTCGCCCAGGCGGACCATGCCGCCCTCGCCTTCCTTGACCACCAGCTCGCGGAACTCCTCGGGAGTCTGCAGGTCGGTGTTGGCGACCAGGTTGACCGAGACCATGGAACCTTTGGTCCGTCCCAGGGCGGAGAGGTAGTTGTTCTCCGCCAGCGCCCGCTGCACGTCGGAGGGCGAGATGCCGCGCGCCGCCATCCTGTCCGGCTTGAGCCAGATCCGCATGGCAAAGGTGCGGCCGCCTTCGATGCCGGCACGCTGCACGCCGTTGATGGCCGAGAGCTTCGGCTGCACGACGCGCGTCAAGTAGTCGGTGATCTGGTTCGGATCCAGGTCTTTCGACGAGAACCCGAGGTACATCCCCGCGAACTGGGTGTCGGCCGTCTCCAGCGCGATGATCGGCGCCTCCGCCTCGGGAGGCAGCTCGTTCCTCACCTGCGCCACCTTGGCCTGGATCTGGGTGAGGGCGGCGTTGGTGTCGTAGTTGAGCTTCAGATGCACGGTGATCGTGCTCACGCTCTGCGCGCTCGACGACTCCATGTAGTCGATGCCGTCCATCGCGGCGATCGTCCGCTCGAGAGGCGTGGTGATGAAGCCGCGCACCAGGTCCGCGTTGGCGCCGATGTACGCCGTGGTCACCCGGATGACGGCGATGTCGCTGCGCGGGAACTGCCGCACGCTGAGCGAGCTGATCGATTGCAGCCCGGCGATCAGGATCACCAGGTTGACGACCACCGCCAGCACCGGCCGGCGGATGAAGAGATCGGTGAATTTCATCAGCTGTCCTCCGGCGTCGGCGCGGCGCTGTTCGAGGGCTGGACCTCGTTGTTGACCTGCACGGCGGCGCCCGGCCGCAGCTTGAAGACCCCCGAGGTCACGACCTCCTCGCCGGGCTTGATCCCGGAGACGACCGCGACCTGGTCGCCGCGCTCGCCGCCGAGCTTGATGATCTGCTGGCGGACGCCGCGGTAGGGCTTGCCGTCGGGTCCCTTCATGTTCTCGACGATGAAGACCGAATTGCCGTAGGGGGCGTAGTTGATGGCCGAGGCCGGGAGCGACACCGCCGACTGGCCGGCGCCCAGGAGGATCTGGACCTCGACGAACATACCGGGGCGCAACGTGCCTTGCGGGTTGGCGAAGGTGGCCTGCACCTGCACGTTGCGCGTCGCCTCGTCCACCACCGAATCGAAGGCGGTGATCTTGCCCGTGGCCCCCACGCCCTCCATGCCCTCGGCCGTGACGCGCACCGCGGCGCCCACCTGCAACCGCGCCAATTCCTGCTGCGGTACCGCGAAGTTCACATAGATCGGATCGAGCGTCTGGAGCGACACCACCGGATCGCCGGCGTTCAGGTATTGGCCGAGGTTCACGTGGCGAATCCCCAGGACTCCGGAAAACGGCGCCCGGATCCGCTTGCGCTCGATCATGGCCTGGATCTCCGACGTCCCGGCCGAAGCCTGCTGCGACTCCGCCTGGATCTTGTCGAGCTCCGCCTGCGCGACAACACCCTTCTGGCGCAGCCCGCGCATCCGCTCCAGGTTGACCCCGGACAGCCTTCGCTGCGACTCGGCGGCGGCGAGCTGGGCGCGCTCCTGGCTGGTGTCGAGCTGCACCAGGAGGGCGCCTTTGCGCACGCCGGCGCCGGACGTGAAGGTGATCTTCTCGACGATGCCGGGCATGTCCGCGCTCACCGTGACGCCCTGGACGGCGGCCACCGAGCCGACGGCGCTGAGCTCCGCCGGCCAGTACTCCTGCCGGGCCATGGTCGTGGTCACCGCCTCGGGCGGCGGCTGGAACGTCGAGTACTGGGCGATCGCCGACTTCACCTGAAAGAACTTCACCAGACCGAGCGCGGCGATGACGACCAGCATCGCCCCGACCGTGAGGATCATCCGCTTCTTCATTGAGAGGCCCCTCCTTGCGGAGCCGTACGGCTCGCCGCATCCATTTCTTCTTCGATTTCCTCGGCTTCCTGGACCACGACCCCGCGCACGGCGAGCAGCGCGCCGGTGACGCGCGCCAGCTCGGCCGCCGCCTGGCGGTAGTCGGTCTGGGCCGCGATCTCCTCGAGCCGGGCGCGCGACAGGTCGTTCTGACGGGTCAGCACCAGGAAGTTCGTCGACATCCCCGCCCCGTAGCGTTCCCGCTCGGCCATGAGCTGCACCTCCGCCGCCTCACGCCCCGCGCGGGCCGACTCGATCCTCTGACGCGCCGTGTCCAGAGCGGCCACGGCGTCGAGCACCTCGGAGCGCACCTGCTTGCGGGCGCGCGTCAGCTCGGCCTCGGCCTGCCGCTCGGCGCTGCCGGCGATCACCGCTCCGGCGCGCGCCCGGCGGTTGCCGACCGGGTAGGAGAAGACGAGCCCCACCCGCGCGTCGTCGAACTCGCCGTCGCCGAGCATCGTGAAGGCGTCGTCCCAGCTGCCCTGGAGCCCGCCCGGGACCTCGCTCGGCTGTCCGGTCGGCGACGTCGAGGCCCGGTTGCGCGAGCCCGCGAGGCCGAAACGATCATAAGAGACGACCGCGTCGAGGGCCGGCCGCACCGCGTCCCGGGCCAGCGC
>JBKKAU010000133.1:0-1340 GCA_046714475.1 Thermoanaerobaculia bacterium | reverse complement strand
ACGAACAGCTCGAAGACCGACAGGTCGAAGCAGACCGATGTCGAGGCCAGCACGCCGGCCAGCTCCGCGTCGGAGAACACCCCGCGCGCCCAATGCGCGAACGTGACCGCGCTCCGGTGCTCGATCGCCACGCCTTTGGGGCGCCCCGTCGAGCCGGAGGTGTAGATCAGGTAAGCGAGGTTCCTCTCCCCCTCTCCCGGGGAGGGGGGCGGCGGGGCGGGAGAGGGGGCCGGGGGGTGAGGGCCCACGCCTTCCCGCGACACCAGCACCGAGGCTCCGGAATCCGCCAGCATGAACTCCAGCCGCTCCTGCGGATAGGCCGGGTCCAGAGGCACGTAGGCGCCGCCAGCCTTCAACACCGCGAGCAGCGAGACCACCAGGTCGGCCGAGCGCTCCAGGCAGACCCCGACCCGGACCTCGGGCCCGACCCCCAGCTCCTTGAGATGCGCGGCGAGCCGATCAGCGCGGCCGTCCAACTCTTCGTACGTCAGCCGCTCGCTCCCTGCGACCAGAGCTTCCTTCGCCGGCGTGCGCCGCGCCTGCGCCTCGAACAGCTCGTGGAGGCGGAGCCCGTGAGGGTAGTCCATCGCCGTCGCGTTCCACTCCTCTAGTACCTGCGCGCGCTCGTCCGCCGAGAGCAGCGGCAGCGCGAAGACCGGCGCCGACGGGTCGGCCACGACGCCGTCGAGCAGCGTCCGCCAGTGCCCCAGCATGCGCTCGACCGTGGCCGGCTCGAACAGCGCGGCGTCGTACTCCAAGGAGGAGGTCAGTCCGCCGACTTCCGGATCCCCGGGCGTCAGCGTCAGGGTGAGGTCGAACTTGGCCGTCCCGGTCTCTACGCGGCGGGGCTCGAACGCCAGGGGGCCGACCTCGAACCCGGGCAGCGGCTCATCCAGGACCAGCATCACCTGGAAAAGCGGCGTCTGCGACAGGTCGCGCTCCGGCCGCAGCTCCTCGACCAGGCGCTCGAAAGGAAGGTCCTGGTGCGCGTAGGCGTCCAGGCAGACGTCGCGCACCCGCTCCAGCAGGGCGCCGAACGGCGGGTCGTCCCCAAGCCGGGCGCGCAGCACCAGGGTGTTGGCGAAGAAGCCGATCAGGTCCTCGACCTCGGGACGCTGGCGGTTCGCCACCGGCGAGCCGACCGGCACCGAGGCCTCGCCGGTGTAGCGGGCGAGCAGCGCCTGGAAAGCCGCGAGCAGCGCCATGAACCGCGTCGCGCCGCGCGACCGGGCGACCCGGTCAATTTCGGAGGCCAGACCGGCCGGCAGCGGCGCCGAACGGACGCCGCCATACAGCCCGCGGACCGCCGGACGCGGGTGGTCCACCGGCAGCTCCAGCAC
>JBKKAU010000132.1:0-10698 GCA_046714475.1 Thermoanaerobaculia bacterium | reverse complement strand
CCTGTACCCTGGGGCCGGATTGCCCGGTCCACGAGCTGTTCGACCTTCGCGCTGTCGCGGCCCCCGAGGCCGTGGCCGTGGTCGGTGGCGGGAGCTTCCTGACCTATGGCGAACTGCGCGTCAAGGTCTGGCGCCTCGCCAGGCGTCTGCGTTCCCTCGGGGTCGGGCCGGAAGCTCGGGTCGGTCTGCTCCTCGACCGTTCGGCCGATCTGATCGTGGGGATTCTAGGGGTCCTGCATGCGGGGGGCGCCTGTCTCCCCCTGGATCCGGAGCATCCCGAAGCCAGGCTTCGCCACATCCTGGAAGACTCCCGCGCGTCGGTTCTGGTGACCCGCTCGGATCTGGCGTCGAGCCTTCCGTCTCCAGGTCTCTCCACCTTGCTGGTCGATCGCGACGACGAGGGATGCTGGACGAACGACCCGGCCGACGGCCCGGGCTCCCTCGCCTACGTGATCTATACCTCCGGCTCCACCGGCGCGCCCAAGGGAGTGCTGGTCGGCCACCGCGCGCTGGCGAATGCAATCGGGTTCAGCGTCCGTCGCTACGGACTGACGGCGCCGGACCGTGTCCTCCAGTTTGCATCCGTCAACTTCGACGCCAGCCTTGAGGAGATCTTCTCGGCCCTGGTCTCGGGTGCCACCCTGGTGCTCCGCGACGACGCCATGCTGGAATCGCCGCGGCTTTTGCTCGCCACCGCCGCGGATCTCGGGATCACCGTGCTGTCGCTGCCGACTGCCTACTGGCACAAGGTGGTGGCGGCTCTGGCCGCGGGAGAGGCGCGCTGGCCGTCTTCCATCCGGCTGGCTGTGATAGGCGGCGAGAGGGCCGGTGCCGAGTCCCTGGCGAGATGGCTGGCGCTCGGGTTGAAAACCGTGGAGCTGGTCAACGTCTACGGACCGACGGAGGCGACCATCGGCTGCACCCATGCCACGCTCCAGGCGGCCGATCCCGAGCCGGGCGAGGTGCCGATCGGGCGCCCCTACGCCAATGCCCGGGTATACCTGTTCGGCTCCGACCTGCGTCTGGTGCCGGCCGGGACGGTCGGCGAGCTGCACGTGGGTGGCGACGTCCTGGCCCGCGGCTACTTCGGTCTGCCCGCCCATACGGCCGAGCGTTTCTTGCCGGATCCCTTCCACGAGGTCCCGGGCTCTCGGATGTATCGGACCGGTGACCTCGCGGTGCACCGTCCGGATGGCACCCTGGAGTTCCGCGGCCGGGTGGATGCCCAGGTGAAGATCCGCGGCTTCCGTATCGAGCTGGGTGAGATCGAGGCGGCCCTGGGCCGGCACCCGGGCGTGCGGGAGGCAGTGGTCGTCGCCCGCGAGCGTGAGGATGGGACGGCCCTGGCCGGCTACATCGTACCTGGCGAGCCACGGCCTGCGGCGGGCGAGCTCCACCGGTTCCTCCGCGGGCAGATCCCCGCCTACATGATCCCTCCGGCCCTGGTGTTCCTCGACCGGCTGCCGCTCACGGTCAACGGCAAAGTGGATACCGCGGCTCTGCCGCTTCCGGAGCGTTCTCCCGGACCGGAGCGGGATTCCCTGGCGCCGCGGGACACCCTGGAGCTGCAGCTTGTCCGCCTCTGGGAGGATCTGCTGGGTATCCGGCCCATCGGAGTCCGGGATGACTTTTTCGAGCTCGGCGGCCATTCTCTGATCGCGGTTCAGCTCGTTGCCTGTGTCCAAAAAAGCCTCGGGGTGAGCCTCTCGATGGCGACCCTGCTCCGGAGCTCGACCATCGAAAGCCTGGCGGCGGCTCTGCGCGGTGGAGAGACTTCGCGCGGCTTGCTGGTGGAGCTGGCTCCTGGCGAGGGGAGGCCTTTCTTCTGCGTCCATGCGATCGGCGGGGAGGTCCTTGGCTACATTCACCTGGCGCGCGCCCTGACAGGCCGTCGGATCTACGGTCTGCAGGCCGCGGAGCCCGGGATGCCGGAGATCTCCCTGGAGGAGATGGCCGCCCGCTACCTCCTCTGCCTGCGGGAGGCGCAGCCCGTGGGGCCCTACTCTCTGGGCGGCTGGTCGATGGGTGGAGTCATCGCATTCGAGATGGCCCGTCAGCTCGAGCAGCAAGGTGAGACCGTGGACCTGCTCCTTCTCATCGACTCCTTTGCACCGGACCGGAATGGCCACCTGCCGCAGGCGGTGACGGACGGCGAGATGGTGGCCCTCTTCGCCCACGATCTCGCACGTCTCTTCGGGATCGGTCTTCTCGATCTGCCCGCGGGCTTCGGGGAGCTCGCCGCCGATGAAGCGCTCGCATGGCTCTCGGCCGAGGCGGAGCGGTCGGGGCTCTTGCCCCCAGGTCTCGAGGAGAAGGAGCTGAGGCGGCGCTTTGTGACGTTCAGGGCCAATTTCCAGGCCCTCGAGCGCTATGCAGCGGGATCGTGCGCCGCTCCCGCCCTCCTGTTGAAAGCGGCCCGGTCGCCGGTCGCGTCAGACGATCCGGAAGCGGATTCGGGCTGGGGACGTCTGTTGACGCGGCCCATCGAAGTGCACGATCTGCCGGGCGATCACTACTCTCTTCTGCAGCCTCCCCTGGTCGGGGATGTCGCGGCTCTCCTGCAGGACAGGTTGGTACGTCTCATTTGAGCCGGAACAGAGCGGAAGGGTCTGCCTTTGTCGCCCTGTGGGCCGGCCCGAGGATTGCCGGCAGCGAGAAGAGCGCGATGATAAAGGGTACTGTCATGAAGATGACGGGATCGTGCGGGTTCACATTGAACAGGATGCTCGACATCGTCTTCGCCAGCCCGAGGGAGAAGGTGAGCCCCGCGATCAATCCGAGGACGAGGAGCGCCACCCCTTTTAGGATGAAATGCCGCAAGATCTCTGACTGGTTGGCTCCCAGGGCCATACGGATGCCGATCTCGAAGCTCTGCTGGCGCACGGTGTAGACCAGGATCGAGTAGATCCCGATGACCGCCAGGACGAGCGCCGAGGAGGCGAAGAAGATCAGCAGGAACGCATTGAGCCGTACGCCGGCCTCCTCGTCGCGCCTCCGTTCCTGCAAGGTTTTGACGTCGTAGACGGGGATGTCCTGGGCGATCGACTGCATCGTCTTGTCCAGCTGAACGCCGGCTGTGCCGCCCTTCTGGCGCGTGTGCAGGAGGATCGACGCGGTCCTCGCCCGCATCTGGAACAGGGGGAAGTAGACGTCGCGGCGGAAGTCATGATCTGGCAGGATACGCCCGCGCTGGTCGACGTCGGCGGCGACGCCGACCACCTCTGCCCAGACATCATGGGGAGGGCCGACCCAGAAACGCTTGCCGATCGGATCCTGGGAGGGCCAGATCGCCTCCGCCGCAGAGCGGCTGAGGATGGAGACGAGCGGGCGTCTCGCATCGTCCTGTTCCGTGAAGTCGCGGCCCTTGAGCAGGGGGATACCCAATCGTTGGAGAAGATGGGGCGAGATCCGGTGTTCGTAGACCTTGACCTTGTCTTCCGGCGCATCGAGCGACTTCCCCTGCGCCACGACGAACCTGACGAAATGGCTGGAGCCGATGACGCTGGGGGCCCAGAGCCCCGCACCCTCTACGCCCGGCAGAGCTCGTGCCTTGTCGAGAACCTGTCTGTACAACTGATACGCCGGTTCATCCGTCTGGTACTGGGTCGCGGGCAGCTCGAAGCGCGCGCTCAGGACGCCTTCCACCTGGAAGCCAGGATCGCTGTGGATCAACTCCTTCAGGCTCTTGATCATCAGGCCGGCCCCGATCAGCAGGACGACCGAGAAGAAGATGGCCGAAACGACCAGAGCGCTCCTGGTGAATGCGGTGCCCGCCGAATGGCTGTGGCCCTTGCCTTCGGACTGCAGCTCCTCGTGGAGGTCCACTCGCAGGCTTTTTCTGGCCGGGATCACACCGATCAGGAGGCTGGTCAGGATCGAGAGCGCCACCGCGGCTCCCAGGGAGCGCAGGTCCACCGAGAAATGGATGAAGGCCGGCAAGTTGTAGGCGCTGTTGCTGAATCGGGCCAAAAGCCCGACCGCGAAGAACGCCGCTCCGGTCCCGAGCACGGCCCCCCCCAGGGAGAGGATCGCCCCTTCGAGGACGAAGCAGCGGATGAGGCGGAACCTGGTGATCCCCAGAGCCACCCGGAGAGCGATCTCCTTGCGCTGCTCGACAGCCCTGACCAGGAGCAGGTTGACGACGTTGGCACAGCCGACGAGCAGGACGAAAGCCGCCCCGATGAGCAGCGTGAGAATGGACACGCGCATACGGTCGAAGTCGAGCTGGTAGGTCCGCAGCAGGTGGACGCCTGTGCTATAACCCTCGTTGCTGTCCGGAAAGGTGGCGGCGAGTTGATGCGAGATCGAACGCATCTCCTGCTGGGCCTGCTCAAGGCTGACCCCTGGACGCCGGCGCGCGAACACCGCAAGCCAACGGACGAGCCGGTCCTCGATGTAGCCCTCCCGGTGCGTCAACTTTGCCATCGTCACGGGCACATAGAGGTCGACGTTTGGGTAGATGTCGCTGAAGCCCTTTGGCAGGACGCCGACGACTTGGAACGGAAGGCCCTGGAGCTGGATGCTCCGGCCGGCCAGCGTGGGGTCACCGCCGAAGCGGCGCTCCCACAGACCGTGGCTGAGCACTGTCACTGCTCGTGGGCTGGTCCGATTTTCCTCCTCGGGCTCAAAGGTCCGTCCAAGGAAAGGGCGCACGCCCAGGAGGTCGAAGTAGGAGGCGGAAACGAAGCTGACACCGACGCGCTCAGCCCGATCACCCCCGGTCAGATTGAGCTGCTGGCCGTTCGAGCTTGCGGAGATCAGCTCCAAGGTCTGGCTCTGCTCACGCCAGGAATCGACGTCCAGGTAAGAGGCTTGGAAAGGGGAGCCGTCCTCCTCCAGCAGCATTCTCAATCCCACCAGGCGGTCTCCCTCCTTGAACGGGATCTCGCTGAGCAGCACGGAGTTGGCGACGCTGAAGATCGTCGTCGTCGAACCGATTCCCAGGGTCAGGATCATGAGGATGGCGAAGGAGAGCCCCGGCCTCCTCACCAGCGCTTTGAGGGCATGGCGAAGGTCGTGCGTGATCATGATCAACCTCTTGGTTAGGGGAGCTTGGTATGAGGCTGCTCCGCGACAGAGGATCTTATAATAAAATAGAGCAAGGAGAATTTCCCCTGCAACGGCCGGGTCAGGGGCCGAGGCGGGACGGAGCTGGGGTATGACAAGCAGCGACAAACCAATGCCCACGCTGGCGAGCACGCTCTGGAGACGGTCGCAACTCGAGGCGGCGCTGGCCGGGCAGCTCCTTCCCGGCTGGGCCGCCGAGGCCTATGGCACGTTCAAAGCCAAAGTTCTGGACCCCCGCTTTCCCTGCACATTCGGCATCGTCGCCCAGCAGCGCGGATCCCTTTTCTACGGATTCTCAGAGTCAACCAACAGCGCAGCCCACCGGCTCCATATCCAATCCCTCTTCACAGACTACCTGGGTAGTCTCGAGGCGCTCACGCAGGAGGAGTCCGCCTTTGCCCTGTTGGTCCTCTTCGTCAACCCAGAGAGCCTTCCGCGCGACTTGGAGGCTCACCATCAGGCAGTCTGGCAGCTCCTGCAGTTCCTCCACGAGAAGGATGCTTCGCCTTGGGCTCCTGGTGTCCCTACAGATCCGGATCATCCGCTCTGGTCTTTTTGTCTGGGAGGCCTTCCGCTCTTCGTCAACATCAGCAGCCCAGCCCACCGACAGCGTCAGAGTCGAAACCTGGGCAGCGCTCTCACCCTGATCATCCAACTCCGTGAAGGCTTCGACCTGGTCGCTCCTGACACTCCCGCGGGCCGACGCGTCCGTAAGACGATTCGGAACCGGATCGAGGCCTTCGACGATACGCCTATCTATCCGGAGTTGGGCTATTACAAGGACCCGCAGAACCGGGAGTGGAAGCAGTACGGGATTCCGGACGGCGACCAGTCGCAAATGACACGGTGCCCCTTTAGCAGACGAAGCGAGTAGATCCTGAGGAGAGCATTCGCTCTTCGAGCCGCGCGCAACCGTGGTCTTCGCACCAGGCGAGGAAGCGACCTACCGCCGCGGCGTAGGCGCGGCGGGTATGGGGGTTGCGGATCTCGCGGTGAAGAACTCGACAAACCTCCGCGCGGCGCGCGCCGGCAGCACGATCCAGGAAGTCGAAGAATTCCTGCGGCTATTGCTCGACATAGAAAGGTGAATGTCATGGAGAAGATCAACCTGGCGGAGAAGCTGTCGAGTTTTCTGATCACTGGAACCCGCGGCTCGTCGGCGAGCTCAACGGGCAGCACGTCAAGCTCACCAAATTCTCCGGCCCCTTCATATGGCATCAACACGAGCACGAAGACGAGCTGTTCATGGTCGTCAAAGGACGCTTCACCATGGAGTTCCGGGACCGCAACGTAGAGCTGAACGAGGGAGAGATCCTGATCGTGCCGCGCGGCGTCGAGCACCGGCCGGTCGCCGAGGAGGAGGTGCACGTGCTGCTGTTCGAGCCGGCGTCGACGGTCAACACCGGCAATGCCGAGAGCGAGCTCACCAGGAAAGAGCTGGAGAGGATCTAGCTGCGCGCGCCCGGCTAGCCGTGGACGAGAACGGCCGGTTCGGCAGCTGGGGCCTCGCGATCGGCTGCCGGCGCCGGCAGCCCGAAAGCCTGGGCAACCCGTTCGTAGGAGCGCAGCCGTTCCTCGGGGCTGTGGATCGTCGTCGCCACCATCACCTCGTCCGCGCCGGTCTCCTCGACGAGGGCCGCGATCCGCGCCCGGATCGTCGCCGGGCCGCCGACGAAGTGGAGGTCCCGGAAACCCTGGACGATCGCGCGCTCCTGCGGCGTGTAGGGGTAGGCCATGGCCTCCTCGGGGCTCGGCAGCGGACCCAGCCGGCCGGTCCGCAGCCGGAGCCAGGTGAGGTCCAGCGTCCAGGCCAGGTACTCGGCGTGCTCGTCCGTCTCGCCGCAGACGACGGAGACCCCGAGGATCACGTGCGGCTCCGGGAACTGCTCGGAAGGCTGGAAGCTCTCCCGGTAGGCGCGGATCGCCGGCGCCGGCGGCGTCGGGCTGAAATGCCGGGCGAAGCTGTAGCCGAGACCCAACGAGCCGGCGAGCTGGGCGGTGGCTCCGCTCGAGCCGAGCAGCCAGATCGGCGGCAGCTCCACGTCGTCGGGGATGACCCGGATGGACCGGAAAGGGTGGCCCTCGGGAACCTCGCCGCGCGAGAGCGCCAGGAGCTCGGCCAGTTGGGCGGGGAACTGCTCGGCGTCGAAGGGACGCAGCGCCTGGACAGTGGCCGGGTCGGCGCCCGGAGCGCGGCCCAGGCCCAGGTCGATCCGCCCCGGGTGCAGCGCCTCCAGGGTATGGAACGCCTCGGCGATCCGGAGCGGCACGTGGTTGGGGAGCATGATGCCGCCGGAGCCGACCCGGATCCGCCGGGTCGCCGACGCCACGTGCCCGATCAGCACCTCGGGCGACGAGCTGGCGACGCTGGGGAGGCTGTGGTGCTCGGCGAGCCAGTACCGCGTATAGCCCATCCTCTCGGCGAGACGGGCCAGGTCAACGGTCTTGCGGACCGCCTGGGACGGCGTGGAGCCCGAGATGATGGGGGCCAAGTCGAGAACAGAGAGAGGCAGGGGCATAATGGACTCAGCCGGTCCAGAAGGACCGGCTGCTTCGTACAACCGCCCGCCCATCTCCCGGATTCCGGAGGCGATCTGAAGAGGAAGATCATCGGCTTCCACCAGGACGACCAGCTCCATTGGGTCGCCGACCTGGAGTGCGGCCATGCGCAGCACGTGCGGCACGATCCGCCCTGGATGAACCGTCCCTGGGTCCTCACCCCCGAAGGGCGCGAGAAGTTCCTGGGAGTGGAACTGGACTGCAAGAAGTGCGACGAATAGAGTAGACGCCGAGATGGCACGCGGTTGGGAAAGCAAGTCCGTCGAATCTCAGATCGAGGACGCCGGCTCGCGCGCGGACCGGGGTGAGGACCTGACGCCCGAGGAGCGCGAGGTCAAGCGGAAGCGGGAGGGGCTCGAGCTGTCGCGTCGACGTGTCCTGCAGGAGATCGAGACGACCCGGTCAGCCGTCCGCCGCACCTCTCTCGAGCACGCCTTGGCTTTTCTGGAAGAGGAGATCCGAAAGCTGGGCGGCTGATTTTTAACCCTGCTCCAGGATGGCCTTGACCCGGCCGACCGCGCCGCTGGTCAGCCTGACCTTGATCCCGTGCGGATGGCTCGGCGACGGGGTCAGGATCTCCCGCACGATCCCACGCTTCCTCTTGCCGGTCGCCTGGTCCTGCTTGAGGACGATCTCGACGGTGAGCCCCGGGCGGATGTCCTGCCTGCGCGTCCCGTCCATGGCTCCATTCTAGCCGGCTCTGTTTACCCGCAGACGATCGAACAGTCGAACTCGTAGCAGCAGGTGACGTCCGCCGACACGATCCAGCAATACCCGGGGATGCATCTCGCGGCGGCGGGCTCCGGCCAGGCAGCGACGGTCAGGAGAACGGCCAGCAACAGCAGACGGATCTTGGTCTTCATCCCTGTCTCCTTTCAGCGGCACGAGATAGAGCCGCTCATAAAATCATGGTACATGGGAGGTAGGCTCACGGGACAAGACCGCTGCCGCGGGAAGGGCGCCATGAATGGCGCCCCTACATGCCTACGCCTCTCTCTACTCGTGTAGGGGGCGCGATTCATCGCGCCCCCTTATCGAACGCTGACGCCAGTCGTCCCCGGATCTCTTCGAGCTCGCTTTCCTCATAGGGCAGGGCCGCGCCCGAGTCCCAGACCGGTCCGGGCCAGGCGGGATCGGCCGCGAAGCGGGCCACGACGTGGACGTGGAGCTGCGGCACGACGTTGCCCAGGGCGCCGACGTTCAGCTTGTCCGGCTGGAACAGCCGCGCCAGCGCCTCGCCTGCCCGCGCGACCTCCTCGATGAGCTCCGCGCGGTCCGCGGCCGGCAGCTCGTGGACCTCCCGCACCGACTCCCGCTCCGGGACCAGGACCAGCCAGGGGAACCGCCGGTCCTTCATCAACAGCACGCGGCAGAGCGGCAGTCGGGCCACCTCGACGGTATCCCGGGTGAGCGTAGGATGAAGGGCGAAGGGCATGGCTCCGAGGAGACTAGCACCTCATTTGACACCCGTCCCTGCCATGGGCTTCAATACGCGGGACCCGAGACGGACCAGGGCTTCATCGACGTTTTTGCTGACCGGGCGGACAGGCAGTCCGCGGGAGGAGAAGCGGCAGTCATGGCCTATGTTGACGTGCTCAAACGGCGGTCCTTTGGGGAGACCGCACGGCGGGATGCCTGGTGGGTGACGCCGCTGGCGACCTTTCTCGGGCTCTCCGCCTTCATCGTCTACTCCACCTGGGCAGCGTTCCAGGGCGAACACTACCGCTTCGGCCCCTACCTCTCGCCCTTCTACTCCCCAGAGATCTTCGGCGATGCCCAGACCAGTTGGTTCGGCGGCAAGCCGGACTGGTGGCCGGGGTTGCTCCCGTGGTCCGCGGCGTTCTTCATCCTTTGGGCTCCCGGCGGCTTCCGCCTGACCTGCTATTACTACCGGGGCGCGTACTACAAGGCCTTCTGGGCCGATCCGCCGTCGTGCGCGGTGGGCGAGCCGCGGAAGGGCTACCGCGGCGAGCGCTCGTTCCCGCTGATCCTCCAGAACGTGCACCGCTTCTTCCTCTATCTTGCGCTGATCTTCCTGGTCTTCCTGGCCCACGACGTGTGGAAGGCCCTGTGGTTCACCGACCCCGCTACCGGCGCGGCGTCCTTCGGGATCGGGGTGGGCACTCTGGTGCTGGCCCTGAACACGACCATGCTGGGCGGCTACACCCTCGGCTGCCACTCGCTGCGCCACCTGGTGGGCGGATATCTGGACCGGCTTTCGGGTAAGCCGGCGCGGCTCACCGCCTACCGCTGCGTGGGCTGCTTCAACCGGCGCCACATGCTGTGGGCATGGATGAGCCTGTTCTGCGTGGGGTTCGCGGACCTCTACGTCCGGCTCTGCTCGATGGGGATCTGGACCGACTGGAGACTCCTGTAGATGGCCGACCTCCCGCGCTTCTCCTATGACGTGCTGGTGGTCGGAGCCGGTGGGGCCGGTCTGCGCGCGGCGATCGCCGCGGCGGCGGCCGGCGCCAAGGTGGGAGTCGTCTCGAAGTCGCTCCTCGGCAAGGCCCATACCGTGATGGCCGAGGGCGGAGTCGCCGCGGCCATGGCCAACGTCGACGACCGGGACAGCTGGCGGGTCCATTTCGCGGACACGATGCGCGGCGGCCAGTACCTGAACCACCCGCGGATGGCCGAGCTGCACGCCCAGGAGGCCCCCGAGCGGGTGCGGGAGCTGGAGGCCTGGGGCGCGCTGTTCGACCGCACGGAGGATGGACGCATCCTGCAGCGCAACTTCGGCGGCCACCGCTACCCCCGTCTCGCCCACGTGGGCGACCGTACCGGCCTCGAGATGATCCGCACCCTCCAGGACCATGCCATCCACCAGGGGATCGGGTTTCACATGGAGCACACGGTGGCCGCGCTGCTCAAGGACGGCGACCGGGTGACGGGGGCGTTCGGATACGAGCGGGAGCGGGGGCGCTGTGTCGTCTGGGAGGCGGGAGCGGTGGTCCTCGCCACCGGCGGCATCGGCCGCGCCTTTTCCGTCACCAGCAACAGTTGGGAGTACACGGCCGACGGCCACTCCTTGGCCTACGACGCCGGGGCCGAGCTGATCGACATGGAGTT
>JBKKAU010000131.1:0-6470 GCA_046714475.1 Thermoanaerobaculia bacterium | reverse complement strand
GTTTTTTACTCTCCCCCTGTCACGTCAGGATATCCTATTCAAGAACCTAGACGGGCCTCGCATCGTTGTTCTGACCCGAAATCTCGTGGAGTACGTTTTCTCTTTACGAAACAATGATCCCGCTGGTCTCCTCCCCCTTTACGACCGTCTCCTAACCCTGCTTGGGGTTGTTCCGTCCACTTCGCTACCCGTGTCTGTTCTTGGCAGCCTTCGAGGCCGTGTCGTTGGTCATAAGGCGAACGCCCTTCGCATCGTCGGCCAGCTCGACGCTGCCCGCTCCGCTTTTGAGCAGGCCCTCTTGCTCCTAGAGGATCATTCTGCCGACCCTACGGACGAGGCTGAGATCTGCTGCTTCCTTGCGGCGCTCGAGCGGGAGTCAGGCCGCTTCGCCCTTGCTGCTTCTCTGCTCGACTCTGCCATACGCACCTTCAGGCTCTACTCGCACGACTACCTTCCTAAGGCCGTCGTCGCGAGGGGCGTCCTGGCGATTAATGCCGAAGACTACTCTGCCGCCTTGCGATTTCTGAGCTTGGTCGAGAACCTTACGAATGATCCTGTCCTGCTCCTGGCGGCCGGCCACAACTCCTGCATTGCCCTCCTCCTCAGCGGCCAGCCTCGTGATGCCTATCGCCGCTATACCGCCCTGAAGCCTCTCTACCGGCACATTGCCCCTCGTGCTTTTCGCGTCCGCGGCTCGTGGCTTGAGGGCATGATCTACCTTGACCTTGCCTGGGCTTCCGAGGCTCAAACCGTCCTTCTTGATGCGTTCCAGGGCCTGGTGGAGCTCCGCCTCCCTCTACCTGTTGCGCTTGCCGCGCTAGAGCTCGCTGCGGCCTACCTGATGCAGGGGAAGGTTGAGGAGGCCTGGTCTACGCTGGACAATGGCCATCTACTCGCGACCTCCTTTGGTCTTGGCGCGGAGCCGGCTCACTCTCTCCAGCTCGTGCGCAAGGCAATTTCGTGCAGTGCTTCCTCCGCCGCTGAGCTTCATCGTCTGCATCAGCTCATCGCAGCTTTCCGGCGCCTCCAATTCAACGCCCCGCCAGCCGAGTAAGGACGTCGCCTCCATGGACTATGTCGGCCCCTCCAGGACTCTTTTTCAATCTTCGGGCGACCTTGTGACTATTCAAACCTGGGAAGGGGAGCAGGCGACTCTCCCTCTCAGCGACCTTGTCGCCTATCTTCACTTCCTGAAGCTTGACGATCGCTTGCTCCTGGATCCGGACTCTTTTGCCCACGCCGACACCGAGGGCCTGCTACACGAGTTTCTTGCGGACCGCACTGGCCCTGTCTGCCGTACCGCTGAGGGGGAGGACGACCTCTCCCATCTGAGGTCTGAACTTGTATCGCTGTAGGGCGCTTGCCGGCCTTCACTACCCCTCTGTACCCTGAACACGCTACAATTGGGTTCCAGCATGTCTCCTGCTCCTCCTCCGGCACCTCCCAGGCCCTCGCCCATCGAGTTCCTCATTCTCCATGAGGTGTACCGGCTCGGGTCAGCTTCGCCGACCGACTTGGCTCAGACTCCCCATATCGGCGACAGCCGGACCTACCACACCGTCTTAACCTACCTCCGCCGCCTCCAGGACAAGGGCTTCCTTAAGGCACGCCGGGTGGGCAGGGACCTCTTCTACACTCCCGTCCAGCCGCTCGAGGTCCTCTTGCGGCCCGCGATTGAGGAGTTCCTGGATTTCGTCATTGGTGATAGCCCTGCCGGTTACGAGCTTCTGAACCAGATCCTCGCCGAACGGGTGCGCTCCGGCGTTGCCGCAGCCCCTCTGGGGGAACGCTGAGCTTGAGCCTCAGCCGCAACCACCGCCTGCCGGGACTACTTCTTTTTACAACTGTCTCACTGTCCGCCTGGAGGTCTCATGGCGAAGATTGACGAGCAGCTCGACCTCGAGCTTCCCATCGCCGCTATTGCCAAGCCCTCGCCCTCGCCTCTGAATTTGGCTTTCCTCGACGACGAGGAACTGCTTCCCGACCAGGACTCCAAGCTGGGGTTTGCGGCTCGCTTCCTCGTCCATGCGACTCTCCCCCATAAAGATCCCGGCCACCAGCCGGGCGCCAACGAATTCCGCCGCTGCAACGGCGCCTATACCCTCCACCTCATGGCTCCGGCCGAGATCGGTCTTCCCTACGGCGTTCATCCGCGGCGCGTCCTTGCCTACATCACCACCCAGTGCGTGCGCGAACGGACTGCCACGCTCTCTCTAGGCAAGTCCTTCGGGGCCTTTGCTTTGAAGCTCGGCGTTCAGCCCTCCTCCGGCCCCCGTGGCCAACTGAGGGCTCTCCAGGATCAGATGCACCGGCTGCTCTCTTTGACCGTCTCGTGCTTCAACGATGCTGCTACGGACGACCTCTCGAGCAGCTCCGCTCCCAGGGCCCGGGTCGGCTTCTGCATCGCCTCCAAACACGCACTGTGGTGGCAGGATGATGGTGGCTCCGAGCACGGCGAGTCCTTCCTCACCCTCTCGACGGACTTCTTCGCCGAGATCCTGGAGCGTCCCATTCCCATGGACCTGGGTGTCTACCGGCGCCTCCAGTCTCCTATGGCGATGGACATCTACGCCTGGCTTACCGCCCGCTCGCTGCGTACCCAGCGGATCGGTCGGCCCGAGACGGTTCCTTGGACTCGCCTCCATAGTCAGTTCGGCTCTGACTTCAGCGAGATTCGGTTCTTCAAGCGCCACTTCCTCAAACATCTCGCAACTGTGCTTGGACACTACCCCGAAGCCCGAGTTGAGCCGGTTCCTCAAGGCCTCAAACTCCGGCCGTACCCTCCCCACATCGCTCGCGTCCAGAGTCTCGCTCTGCCCTTCGGTCGACGATGAAACGGTCACGCTACCGATGAAACGGTCACGGCCCCCCTGTCGCGGCTCGCTGACCGATGAAACGCTCACGCTGACCAGCGCCGTTTCGCCCCAACTCTTCTCTTTTCAACCGCGTACGCTGACCGATGAAACGGTCACGCCTCAGAACTGCCCACCGATGCAACGGTCACGCCCCAGCCGCTCACACCGATGAAACGGTCACACCCTCTCCAGCCGTATTCCCTACCGATGAAACGGTCACGCCTTTTTTTCCGCAAAGGCCTGTGAATATCGTCCTTTTTCCACAATGAAACGGTCACGCTTGCCTCCCCCGGGTTGCCGCTGAAGCGGTCACGCTTTCCGATGAACCGGTCACGCTCAGGCGATGAAACGCGCACGCGACCCTACACTAACCATCGTTGCCTCAGTTAGTTGCGACCAAGCCATATAGCTTCTTCAGGTTCTTCAGCAGTTAGTTCTTCAGGTAGTAGGCGGGCACCCCCTGTGGAAAACAGGCTTTTGGGCGTTGCCGCGCTTCGCCACGGCCGGGCTCTTCGCCGGTCAGCCGCCTGACGGCGTCAGCTCGCTGCGATCCCTAACGCAATCAAGGGGAAGGAGGCTCCGAGAGCCTCCGGTCTCCCTACCCTTACCACCCCATCTCCTGAGCCCCAGGGTAACCTCCCTCACCCTCGCTCAAGCAGACTACCGCCCCGGTCGCGGAAGGACGTCAAGGAACACCCTCCGGGCGGCTGCGCCGTCCTTGACGCCTCCGCGCCGGCGGCGGTGCCTTTGATCCATGGCGAGGGGGGGAGAGCGGCGAACAGCCGGCTCAGGAAAGAAAGCTTCCAGGTGGAAAAAAAACTTGGGAGCCGAGTCAAAGTTATTGCAAGACGCCAGGGTTTCCCCTTGACAATCGTGAGACACTTGTCTTACAATAGCCTTGTTGATTCCAAGGGATGGGGCTGGTCTCATCCCACAAACCGCGAGGAACTAAGCAGCTATGAACGTGGCACTCCTGATCGGCAATGTCGGCTCGGTGATCGTCCGCGAAAGCGGTGTGGTCACCCTCTCTCTGGCGACGAATGGTTTCAGGAAGAAGAAGGACGGGCCGGGCTACGACAAAGAGACAACGTGGCACGACTGCGTTCTCTTCGGCCGCAACGCAGAAAGCGCGAAGGACCGGGTCAAGACGGGTGCCCGCCTGTCGATCCGTGGGCGCCTCAAGAACACCCGGTTCGAGAAGGACGGCGTCACCCACCGTCGCACTGAGATCGTCGTCGACGAGTACCACCTGGAGCCCAACCGCTGGGCCGGGGCGTCCGACGTCTCCCCGGAGGACGGGACCATTCCCCAGGGCGATCACGACCCCGCGGACGATCCGAACTTCCCCGGCGATCCTCCCGAGGACGACGACATCGCGTTCTAAGAAAGTTCGGGCAGAGGGGAGCTATCACCTCTCCTCTGCCCGGTGTCCAGGCCCTACGCAAACCGTCTGAACCTGACAAAGGAGACTTTACCATCATGAAGCGCACCAAGCCGAAGCCGCAGAGCGAAACGACCGAACCCGCGCCGGCCCCGAATGACGAATCCCGTTCGCCTGTCCCTCCGACCGGCGTCACGGTGCCGTTCTCGACCCTCCGCCCGAACCGGCTTCAGCCGCGCACGGTCTACGAGGACATCCCGGAGCTTGCCGAATCCCTCCGAGCCACCAACGGCCTGCTGCAAAACCTGGTGGTCCGGCCCCATCCGGACGAGCCGGGCTGCTTCGAGATCACGGCCGGAGAGCGCCGCTTCCGCGCTCTCGACTATCTGATCTCCCGGGGCGAGTTGACTCTCGACCATCCCGTCCCCGTGACGATCCGCGAGCTGACCGACGTCGAGATGCTAGAGCTTGCCCTGGTGGAAAACGCCGCTCGCCAGGACCTCGAGCCGCTGGACGAGGGTGAGGCGTTCCTCAAGCTCCAGGAGATGGGGGGCGGCCGCGGGAAAGGGTTCACCAAGGCCCTGGCAACGAAGCTCGGGAAGACGCAACGATGGGTGCAGCTCAGAATCCAGCTCGCCCGCGACCTGTGCGACTACGCCAAGGCCGCGCTTCGCGAGGAGAGAATTTCCCTCGATCAGGCGCGGGCTCTCTCCGAGGCTCCTGCGGAGCGCCAGCTGTCCGTCCTGGGGTCCGCTATTGCCCAGAGAGCCAGCGCCGACGAGATCCGCCGCCGGCTCTGCGCCGGTCTCCCCCTGGTTTCGAGCGCCCTCTTTCCTCTCGCGCGCTACCAGGGTGCTTACGTCGGCCAGCCGGGTGGCAAACCGGAGGAACGAGCGTTCGCCGACGTCGAGAAGTTCATCCAGCTCCAGGGGGCTGCCGTTGAGGAGCGCCAGACTGAGCTAGCCCAGGAGTACGCCTTCGCTGACGTCGTCAACGACGCGTACCACCTGCCCTACGAGGTCTACCGGCGGCTCGCGGAGGACGACCCTACCCCCAAGGCGGAGCGCGGTGCTGTGCTCCTGGTCTCCCCTGACTACGACGTTCGGATCGTCGAGAACGTCGCCCGTGTCAGCCCTGCCCCCGACTTCGATGGCGACGAGGGGGACGAAGGCGGGGAGTTGTATTCCTTCCCTGGAGCCACCACTCCCCCTCCCCCACCCGAGGCCGCGCCGTTCACGAAGGCGCACCTCTACATCGCTCGCCGGCGCCGCACGCAGGCGCTTCAGCGCGGAATCAGCGCCAACCCCCAAGTGGCGCTGCGCCTCGCATGCCTTGCAATGCTGGGCGGACAGGAGTGCTGCCGCCTCGTCGCGGACACCCGCCACCAGGACCTGCAGCTCGACCCCGCGGTTGCTGAGGTTCTGGACTCCGCTGCCGGTAGTCTCGGCCTAACTCGGGACGGACACCGGTACGACTCCTCGACCAAATCCTCCTGGCATTGGATCGACGACGCTCCGCTCTGGAAGGCGCTCAGCCAGCTCGATGACCAGCAGGTCTCAAAGCTGTTCTGTGCTATCACCGGCTCGTTGACCGGCTGCTATCAAGGAGAGGCAGGGGACTCTCCGATGACTCTCGCCTTGGCCGCCTCGCTCTGCCTGGAGCACGCTGGCCCGGTGCCCCTCGATGAGGAGCTGCTGCGCCTGTATCGGAAGTCCACCCTGATCGCCCTCGCCGTGGCATCAGGCGCCGTCCCGGACTCCGATCGCCGGCGCCTGGCGAATTTGACCATGGCCGAGATCCGCAAGGAGATTCTGGAGAGCCCCACGCGGGCGCTGGACTTCCTGCCGACCGAATTCCGGTACCTCAGTGATGCCGAAATGGCCACCGCCCTGCGGGCCTTGGTCGCGGATGTCGAGGGCGCGCCGGAGGCCGAACAGAACGACTCCGAGGATCACGGCAGCCCGAAGGCCGACGACGAAGGCGCTGCCGCGTAAGGAAGTCATGGGCCACCAACGCCAGCCCCGCCGGCAACGCTTCCGCGTTGCCGGCTCTTTCAACGGCGCTCCGAGCGCCCAGGTGGACATCGTCACCGCAGCCGGTAAGACCTATGTTTCGGTTCGTCCCCGTCGGAGCCGGCGCTGCTTTGCCTTGCCGCTCCCGACCGTGGCTCGACTGATCACCGAACACCCGGAAGCGGAGGACAAGCGGTAAAAAAACTGCGGCGGGAGGGGCAG
>JBKKAU010000130.1:0-1302 GCA_046714475.1 Thermoanaerobaculia bacterium | reverse complement strand
ACCACCGCGGCCCGTACCTGCTCGGGGCTGGTCAGGTCGGCGTCGCACAGCAGGACCTCCGCCCCCAGCTCCTCGAGCCGCCGCAAGGCTAGGATCTTGTCCGAGGTGGGATCGCCCTCGCCGTTGTGGAGCAGCCACTCGTCCCAGAGCGCGGGCTCGGGCAGCCCCGAGTCGCCCACCAGGGCCAGCCGCGCCTTCACCGTGCGGGCGAGGTACTCGGCCACCAGCATCCCCAGCCCGCGCAGGCCGCCGGTGATCAGATAGACGCCCTGGTCCCGCAGCCGGGCGGGGACGCCCTCGGGGCGGGGCATCTCCAGCCGCTCGAAGGTCTGCACCCAGCGATGGGCGCCGCGCCAGGCCACAACCGGTTCGCCATCGTGGGCGCCGCCGGCGTCGCGGGCCAGCTCGTCAAGGAGGTTGCGGACCAGCCGCACCCCCTGCGTGCTCGCGGCAGGGGCCGCGGCCACGTCGATCGAGCGGCAGAAGAAGCCGGGCATCTCCTGCGGCAGGACTTTGCACAGCGCCAGCGGCATCGCCCGCACGGGGTCGAGCCTCTCTTCCCCGGTGACCTCCTGCGCGCCGCTGGTGACGACGTCCAGGCGCACCGTCCCGGCGCCGTTCTCTGCCAGCCCCCGGGCCAGGTGGACGAGGCTCCAGAAGACCTCGTCGCTTTCCCCTTCGAGGAGGCTCGGATCGGGATCGCGGGACGGGCCGAGCCCCAGGAGGTGGACGACGCGGACCGGCGTCCGCTCCTCGTCTCTTAGCTCTCCGAGCAGCGCCGCGGTATCGGCAAAACGGCGGGGGTCGACGCGGAAATCGTCGGCGCCGAACCGTTCGTAGCCGTCGCCGGCCCGCACGGAGACGACGTCCCGGTCCTCACGCCGCAGACGCCGCGCCAGCTCGTCGCCGATGCCGCCAATGGGGCCGTCGTCGCAGAAGACGAGCCAGGTCCCGGGCTCGCGCGGGCCCGCCGCCGATGCGGGGGCGGCCGGCTGCTCGGAGCGTTTCCACGACGGAGCGTAGAACCAGTCCGAGACCGGGAGCTTGTCGACCGGCGACGCCAGCCGTTGCAGGGCGGCGAGGCGGTCGACCTTGGGCTCGGCCCAGATCCGGGTCCGTTCGAACGGATAGGTGGGCAGCGGCACCCGCAGCCGGCGCTCACGGCGCGAAAGGGCGGCCCAGTCGACCTCCACGCCGGCGAGCCAGAGCCGGCCGAGGTCGTGGAGGAGGCGCGCCTGGGCGGGCAGCGGTCCGGCCTTGCCGGGGCCGACCTCGAGCGGCACGAGCGCGGCGTCGCCGCGG
>JBKKAU010000129.1:0-5128 GCA_046714475.1 Thermoanaerobaculia bacterium | reverse complement strand
GGTTTCCACCCTGGGCTAGGAAGAAGGACGCCCCCTACCGGGGGCTACCCTCCCGCCCGAGGCATAGGGATCAGACCGTCCCGGCCTGCGGGCCCCCCTTCCCTTCCCGCGGGCCTTCCAGCGCGGGCGGCACGACCGGGGTGACGCTGGCCGTCAGAATGCCCCCCGGCAGGATCACCTCCACTTTCGGCAGCGCCGCCTTGGGCGGGCCGACGTAGGTCTTCACCTTCTGTAAGAACGCCGCCAGGTCGGGCAGCGGCCCGGGTCCCGCCATCTTCAGCAGCTCCGCCTTGCCGAGCGCCCGGTAGCTTTCAAACTGGGTCTCGTCGAACCACTGGTCCACCGTGGATTCGTGGGGGAACGTGGGCGAATCGCTGGCGTAGTTGGTGACGTCGTACGGCTCGGCGCCGCAGATCGCCGGCTTGACGTAGACCAGCGTGCCGTCCGGGGCGCCGGCGCCGTCCACCTGGTCGTAGCGGATCGTCCCGACGGCGCAGTAGCGGGCGTCGGGTCGTACCTCCTGCCCGGCCCCGGCCTTGGGATAGATGTGGATGCGGTCGTCGAAGTCGATGGGGATCCCGAGGTCGATCCGGACCTTGCGGAGGGCGTTGCCGAGGTCGTTGAAGGCGCAGGAAGGGTCGCCGCCGCCGTCGCAGACGACGATGAAACGGCAGCGCCGCCGCACCATCTCGTAGAGCCCCAGGTTCTCGAAGTGGCCGCCGTCCGACAGGTTCACGTACGGATGGGAGCAGTCGGTGAAGCCCAGCGCCTCCGCGAAGATGACGCGGCTGGAGAAGCGCGGCCCGCTGCGGGTGGCGGTATAGCGCCCGAGCTTGCCGGGGTTGCCGAGCCAGATCCCGAGCCGGGCGTTGAACAGGGTCATGATGAAGGTCACCGGCGGCGACGAATAGAAGCCCATGTTGGGGTTCGCCGCGGCGCCCGAGGTGGCCATGGCCGTGCCCAGCGAGATGCCCTCCTGGCCGCCGTAGACCTGGGAGCGGCGGTAGCCGAGGCTGGCGGCGCCGCAATGGAGCGGCGTGGCGGTGAAGCCCTCCGCCTTGCGCTGCTGCCAGGCCAGCTCCTTGCCCCCCACCATGTTCAGGGTCAGGTTGACGACGTGGAACGGCCGGGTCGTCGTCCGCAGCGAGTGCATCCGCAGGTTGTCGTGCGCGTCGAAGCCGGTGAACAGGTTGGGCCGCCGCCGCGGATTGCTCGCCCCCAGGTAGGCGCGGACCAGCCGGTTGCGGTACATGCCCTGGAGGGAGAAGCGGTTGACGTTGACGAAGTAACCCATGACGGTGCCGAGCCCCAGGAGGGCGGCGACCGCCAGGAGCACCTGCCCGGCCGTGCCCCGGAAGGGGGGATGGTCGGCGGGAGAGGTCATCCAGCCGCCTGACGAATTTTCGGGTTTTTCGTCACCAGCCGCCTCGGCCGCCTCGCCGGCCGTCTGCTGCGGGACCTCGGTCGCGGCGAGGAGCGGGTCGGAGTCGGCGGCGGCCGCGCCGACCGATGCCGGCTGCCCGAAGATCCCGGTCAGGAGGTCCTGCGTGCCGGCGGAGATCAACATCAGGAGGACGAGGCAGAACAGGGGGGCGGCCAGGGCCAGGGCCCAGCGGCGCCACGGGCTCGCCTCGGCGTGCTCCTTGTCCGTGCCGCCGCTCTTGCCCAGCAGGCTGGTGAGGGCGCCGAGGCCGCCGGCGGCGAGGTAGGCGGCGATCCGCGCCCTGGCCTCGCCGAGGAGGAACGGCGCGAAGAAGACCAGGGCGCTGCCGAGGGTCCAGACCAGCGTCGGGATCAGGATCCAGGCCGACCAGCGGGCCCACCACTCCCGGTCGGCGTCCCCATGCGCCGAAGACATCCTCCCGGGGTACTCCTCGGCCGGGCTCGAGAAGGCGATGAAGAGGGTCTTGCCCAGGAGCAGCGGCCCGAGGATGAGGGCGGGGCCGAGGATCGGGTAGAGATAGAGCTGCTCGCGGACGAGATCCTCGGCCCATCGGGAGAGGATCCCGGCGTAGACCAGGGTGATCACGGCGCCGGCCCCCGCCAGGGCGAGCAGGTCGGCGACCAGGAAGGTCTGCCGCCGGCCGAGGAGGGGTTTCTGCAGGGCCGCCGCCGCCAGGTACGCCACCAGGGGCATGCCGAGCGCCCAGACGGCGCACCGGAGGAGCACGCCGCCGAAGGTGAAGTTCCCGCCCGGCGCGTACCGGTCCACGGCCAGGATCAGGAAGACCGTGCCGATCAGGAGAGGCAGGAGGCCGAGGCGCAGGAAGGCCCGCGTCCAGGCGGGCGCCTCCCGGCCCGGGCGCGGCTCGGCGCTGGCGCGCAGCAGGTTCTCGAAGAAGAGGCCGAGGGCGCCGAACGCGAAGGCGGCGATGAACAACGGGTCGGCGTCCGGTTGCCACCTGGACACCCGCGACAGGGCGAGCAGGGGCAGGGTCAGCAGCGCCGCCAGGATGGGGAGGAGGACCAGCGCGTTGAGGAGGAGGTTGCGGAGCACGATGGCGGCGAGGGTCCAGGAGTCCGCCGAGAAGACGCCCAGCTTTGGGGTGAGGTAGTTGCTGTACTGGCGCAGGTGGCGGACCGGCCTCGGCTCGGGCGCCTCCGGGTCCGGCCGCGGACCGGCGAGGAGGGGAGTCACGTCGCCGGAGCGGTGGGTCCAGCTGCTCAGCCAGCTGCCGATGTAGCCGCCTCCCGACACCGTCGAGAGGTAGTGGAACTTGTTCAGGAGGCCCAGGGAGGCCAGCCCCTGGAGGACCCCGAGGTTGAAGGTGGCGCTGCGGATGCCGCCGCCCGAGAAACAGAGGGCGGCGAGGCCGTCGCGGTCGGCGTGAAGGACGCCGTAGAGCTTGCGGAGCCTCTCCTCGTCCTGGCCGACTTCGAGGTCGTCGGCGTTCGGCGGGGGCGGCGGGGCCGCCGCGTCGAGTCGGGCCGCGAGGTCCGGCCGCAGCTCCCGGTACTCTTCGCGCAGCACCTCGGACAGCGGCAGGACGCGGTTGACTCCGGCCAGGAGCTGGACTTGCGCCGTGCCCGACTTCCATTTCAGGGTCAGGGTGGCCGCGTCCTCCACCCCCTCGGCGCCGCCGCCGCAGGTCACCGAGACCCGGAGGCGGTTGGGCTCGTCCTGGTCTTCCGGGGTCTCCTCCCACTCCGGCTTGTCCGCGGTGAAACGGAAGCCGCCAGGCGTCTCGGAGGGCTCGATGCGGACCTCCACCGGCTCGTCCGTGCCGAGGGATTTGGGCACGAGCAGCACGACCTCCTGCTGATCCTTCCATCCCTGTTTCCGGAGCTCGAAGACGACGGGGTCCGTCTCGAACTTGATGCCGACGCTGGAAGCGCTCATCGGGAATCCTCCACGGAGCCGACGCAGGGGGCGGGCCGGGGTCCAGACGTTTTTGTGATTGGTCTCGTGATTCTAGCAGAGGCGGCCAGGTTGCGGCCGTTGTCATCCCGAGATGACGGACCCCGTCCTGGAGCGGGAACGGTCTCCCGCGTTTCCGGCGGTACGCAAGGCTGACAGGGCCTGGCATCTCCATTGCTCCTCCTCTCTCCACCAAGGAGCGGCTGAATGGATCAGAAACCTTTTTGGAAGCGATGGCTCGTTGCGCCGCTGTTCCTGCTGTTCTCCTCCTCTTCTCTCATCGCCCAGTCGCCGCCGGATCTTCCGGAGAGCGGGTTCGGCGAGGAGATCACGGTCGCCCTCGGCAGGATGACGGTACGGGTGATCGGTCCCGATCAAAAGCCGGTCCTGGGGCTCGGACCGGAAGACTTCCACGTCGTCGTGGGTACGCGGGAGGTCCCGGTCTACTCGGTGGACTGGGTCTCGTCCAACGCTCCCGACGCTCCGGCCGCCGCCGCGCCTTCCGAGATGGCCTCCGGGGAAGCGGCTCCCGAGGGGAGGGCGGCGCTCCAGCCGGGTCCGGCAGGCAAGCGGATCGTGCTCTTCGTCGAGGCTGCCAGGAACGCCTTGCGGACCCGGGGCTATCTGGTCTTGCGCCCGCAGCTCCGGAAGCTGCTGGACGCCCTCCCTCCCGGGGACAGCATCGCCGTCGTCTCCTTCGACTCCCATCTCGAGCTCTGGCAGGACTTCACGCGCGATCGGGACGCGGTCTATGAGGCGATCGCGCGCGCGATGTATTTCAACGGCCGATCGATCACCGGGGCGAGCGGCGAGCCCGCTTCACTCGCCGCGAACCTCGATTTTGAGAGAGCGCGCAAGACGACCACCCACGCCGCGGCCCTCGCCGCGACCGCCGAGGCCCTGGAGGCGCTCCCCGGCGAAAAGGTGATCCTTTACCTCGGATACAGCTTCAGCTGGCGCAGGCTGGACGGCTGGCGGATGGACAACGAGCTCGATCGCGTCCTCCAGGCTCTCGACCGGGCGCGCGCGTCGTTGTTCGTCCTCGACGGCAAGATCCACGTGGACAGCACCAGTTTTTATGACGAGTTCCAGAACGCGAACCTCTTCCAGGACCTGTTCGTGGCGCTCGCCGATCAGGGCGGCGGCGCGTACCTGGACTCCCGCAGCCTGCCTTACCTCGACAACTTCGCCGGCGTGATCTCCGGTCACTATGTCCTGAGCTTCGACCTCGCCACGCTCCCCGAGGCCGGCGCTTTCAAGGTCCAGCTGCGGGGCAAGAGGAAGGGGACGGTCCTCGCCCGGCCGATGCAGGTGTCTTTGCGATAAAGCGGCGATAAAGCAGCGATGAGGCGGCTATAGCCTGATGGGGTGCGCCCGCCAGTCGATCTCCTGGCGGGCGAGGTTCTCGTCAAGGCACCTCGAAGCGGCGGGGATCGCGCGCCGCGTCGCCCGCCTCTGGCCGCTGCTCACGGTCAAGGGGTGAGGGGGTCTCCCCAGTCGCCGGCGACGCAGGTGGCGGCGACCGCCTCTTCGGCGGCGCCGAAGACCAGCGACTCGAGGAGGGTCTCCGGCGCCCAGCCGGCGAGCGTCGGCGCTTCGAGGTCGATGGCGGTGAAGTCGGCCCAGGCGCCGGGGGCGATGCGGCCGGCGTCGATCCCGAGCGCCTGGGCGCCGCCGAGCGTGGCGGCGCGGAAGAGGACGCGGGCGACCTGGCCGTCCCGATCGCGCAGGAAGCCGCGGTTCTCGCTGCGCAGGCGCTGGCCGTACTCC
>JBKKAU010000128.1:0-2819 GCA_046714475.1 Thermoanaerobaculia bacterium | reverse complement strand
CACCACCTGGTCCTGGACGGCTGGTCGATCCCGATCCTGCTGCGCGACCTGTTCGCCCTCTACAGCACGGCCGTACGCGGCGAGGAGCCGCGACTCGAGCCCGTCCGGCCCTACCGCGACTACATCGCCTGGCTGGAGCGCCAGGACCTCGCCGCCGCCGAGACGTTCTGGCGCCAGGAGCTCGCGGGCTTCGCGTCGCCGACCCCCGTGGGCAGCTCCGCTACGGCGCCGGCTGAGCCCGGCTTCCGCCACGAGGCCCTGCCGCCGGCGCGGACCGAGGAGCTGCGGTCGTTCGCCCGAGGCCTGCAGCTGACGCTCAACACCGTCATCCAGGGGGCGTGGGCCCTGCTGCTCCAGCGCTACAGCGGCAACGAGGACGTGGTCTTCGGCGCCGTCACGTCCGGCCGCGCGGCTGATGTGCCGGGGATCGAGACGATCGTCGGGCTGTTCATCAACACCCTGCCGGCCCGTGCCGCGGTCGCGGGAACGGCGGGGCTGGGCCCCTGGCTCCAGCAGCTCCAGGAGCGCCAGGCCGCGGTGCGCCGGTACGAGTTCAGCCCTCTGTCCCAGGTGCAGGGCTGGAGCGAGGTGCCGCGCGGGCTGCCGCTGTTCGACAGCATCCTCGCTTTCGAGAACTACCCGGTCGACGACTCGGTCCGCGAGCAGGCGGGGAGGAGCTTCCGGATCGGCGAGGCCGAGGCCACGGAGCAGAACAACTTCCTGCTCACCCTGGTGGCCATGCCGGGCTCGCGCCTCGGCCTGCGGCTGATGCACGACGGCCGCCGCGTCGACGCCGTGACCGCGGAAAGGATGGTCCGCCAGCTCTGCGTGCTCCTCGAAGGCATGACCGCCGCGGGTCCGGAGCGGACACTCGCCAGCCTGCCGCTCCTGACCGAAGCCGAGCGGCACCAACTCGCCGCGGAGTGGAACGACACCGCCGCCGCCGTGGAGCCGCTCTGCCTGCACCGCCGGATCGAGGCCCAGGTCGAGCGCACCCCCGAAGCCGCGGCGCTGGTTTTCGAGGGTGCGCGCCTCTCCTACCGGGAGATGAACCGGCGGGCCAACCGGCTCGCGGCGTCCCTCCGCGGGCTGGGGGTCGGGCCGGACACGCCCGTCGCCCTCTGCGCCGAGAGGTCGTTCGAAATGGTCATAGGGCTGCTCGCCATCCTCAAGGCGGGCGGCGCGTACGTGCCCCTGGACCCTTCCTACCCGCGGGAGCGCCTCGCCTTCATGCTGGAGGACGCGCTCGCCGACGCGGCCGCGCCCGTGCTGCTGGTCCAGCCGCACCTCGCCAAGCTGCTGCCGGACGCCCCCCGGTCCGGCGTCCTGGTGCTCGGGATCGACGCCGGAGCGCCGGACGAGGCGGACGATTGCAACCTGCCGGGAGGCGCAGGCCCCGACGACGCCGTCTACGTGATCTACACCTCTGGCTCCACCGGACGGCCCAAAGGGGTGGTCAACACCCACCGCGCCGTCTGCAACCGGCTCCTCTGGTTCCAGGGGGTCTGCCCGATCGGCGCCGACGACCGCGTCCTCCAGAAGACGCCGTTCAGCTTCGACGTCTCGGTCTGGGAGCTCTTCTGGCCGCTGCTGACGGGAGCGCGGCTGGTCCTGGCCCGTCCCGAAGGGCACCGGGACGGCGACTACCTGGCCGGCCTCATCGCGGCCCAGGGCGTCACCACGGCCCACTTCGTCCCCTCCAAGCTGCAGGTCTTCCTGGAGGCGCCGGACCTCGACCGCTGCCGGCCGCTGCGACGGGTGGTGACCAGCGGCGAGGCGCTGCCGGGAGATCTCCGCGACCGCTTCTTCTCCCGGCTCCAGCCGCATACGGCCGGCGCCGGGTTGTACAACCTGTACGGGCCCACCGAAGCCGCGGTGGAGGTGACGTACCACGCCTGCCGGCCGGAGGAGGACGGGGCCGCGGTGCCCATCGGACGTCCGATCGCCAACGTCGGCGTCTTCATCCTGGATGCCGAGCGGCGGCCCGTGCCGGTCGGGGTGGCCGGCGAGCTGCTCATCGGCGGCGTCGCGCTGGCGCGCGGCTACCTGCGGCGGCCTGACCTCACCGGGGAGAAGTTCGTGCCGCACCCGTCCGCCGTCCGTCCCGGGGAGCGCCTCTACCGGACCGGCGACCTGGCGCGGCATCTGCCGTCCGGCGAGGTCGAGTACCTCGGCCGCATCGACCACCAGGTCAAGATCCGCGGCTTCCGCGTCGAGCTGGGGGAGATCGAGGCGGTGCTGGCGCGGCATCCCGCCGTGCGCGAGGCGGTCGTGCTCCTTCAGAAAGACAGCCTTGCCGCCTGCCTCGTCTTCCAGGGCGAGGAGGCCACGCGCGGCGAGCTGCGGGCCTTCCTCCAGGAGCGCCTGCCCGAGCACATGGTGCCGTCTCTCTTCGTGCCGCTCGCGGAGCTGCCGCTGATGCCCAACGGCAAGGCGGACCGGCGCGCCCTCGCGGCGCTCGCGGAGGCCGGTCCGGAAGCGGAGGAGGCCGGTCCGTCCCCGGGTTCTCCCCTGGAGGAGGTGGTGGCCGGCATCTGGGCCGAGGTGCTGGGGCGCGAGAGGGTACCGCTCCAGGAGAGCTTCTTCGAGCTCGGCGGCCACTCTCTGCTCGCCATCCGCGTGGTGTCGCGGGTGCGGAGCGTGCTGGGGACCGAGGTGCCGCTGCGCACCCTGTTCGAGAGGCCGACCGTCGCGTCGTTCGCCGGCGCGGTGGCCGAAAGCCGGGCCGGCGCGGCCCGCACCGCGCCGCCGGTGACGCGCGTCCGCGGGGACGGCCCCATGCCCCTCTCCTTCGCCCAGCAGCGGCTCTGGTTCCTGGA
>JBKKAU010000127.1:0-2977 GCA_046714475.1 Thermoanaerobaculia bacterium | reverse complement strand
TCTCTGGAGAGAATGGGCCATTCTCCGCTCAGCTGGCGTATCTCTGGGGAGAATGGGCCATTCTCCGCTCAGCTGGCGTATCTCTGGGGAGAATGGGCCGTTCTCCGCTCAGCTGGCGCATCTCTGGAGAGAATGGGCCATTCTCCGCTCAGATACGGCGTTGTCTGCTCAGATACGGCGTTGTCCGCGGAGAATGGAGGAAGAGCGGGCGAGACACGCCCGCGTCCCAGGGGAACCGCTTCGACGATTGAGGGCAGAGACAGAAAAGGGCGTGCCGAAGCACGCCCCAGGGAAATCAGGAAAGGCAGGTCTAGTTGGCGGGGGAGTCCGATGGGGTGGCCGGGGTCTTTTCAATCTCGGGGACCGTCGCCTTCGCCTTGCGGCCGCGGAACGGCTGCAGCCCGAACTCGACCAACTTCTCCGAGCGGATGCCGTAATGCGCCTTGAGCGACAGCCGCAGGATGTTTCCCTGCCGCTGGGCCCCGCGGAGGATCGTCTGCAACTGCTTCGACGCCTCCTGCTTGCTCGCTGTAAGAGCCGCCTGGTGGTTGACGATCTCCTGCGCCTGGTCGAGAAGGTCGTTGAACTTTGCCTTCGGCCCTTCCAGGTGCGCGAGGTCCGCGCTGTTGGCCACCAGGGACTTGCGCAGCCGCTGCAATTCTCCCAGCACTCCCGAGTACGTGCTCTCCTTCGACATGGTCTTTCTCCTTTTCCGAGCCGGGACGGCTCAAACATCCGGCGCCGCCATGACGCCGAAACCGCTTCGGACTCCCCGATCCCACCCCGGTTCCGCTCCGGGGTACTGCTGAACCGAGAAGATCCATGAACTGTCGTTTACGGCTAACAACGTGGCGTATACTGCTCCAGGTCAAAGTCGTTGTCAACCTCCGACTTGGCGTAATTTGTATTATCGATTTCGATAACGGAGAGGGAAACCCACATGCCGTATCCTGCGTATAGGAAGCTATGACGACCATGGCCCTTCAAGAGCCGTCTGCCGATCCCGTCGAGTCCGCGCCGCCCGGCGCGGCACAGGTGCCCTTGCCTCCGATCGCCGATGGCGTCGAGCGTTCTCTCGATCCGCGGTGGGTCCGGGTCGAGCGGATCGTCGGCTGGATGGTTGCGGCGCCGATCGTCGCCGGATCGCTCGGCACGGTCGCCTTCGTCGTGGGCCTGGCTCCTCTTCCGGGCGGGCTCAAGGTCGCGCTGGGACTGGTCTGGCCGGTTCTCGCTTTGTGCCTCGCGTGGCTCGCGCACCGCTGGCCCGAGGTGGAGCACCGCCATGCCTCCTACAAGGTGGACGCCCGCGGCATCGAGATCCGCCGCGGCGTCGTCTGGCGCAAGGTGGTCAATGTGCCGCGCTCCCGCGTGCAGCACACCGACGTGGCGCAGGGGCCGCTCGAACGCGCTTACGGGCTTGCCAAGCTGGTGATCTATACCGCGGGCACCGAGCACGCGCGGGTCGAGCTGCGGGGGCTCGACCACGCCACGGCGCTCCGCCTCCGCGATCACCTGGTGGCGGGGGAGGGGGACGATGCCGTCTGAACGGCGGCTCCATCCGCTGTCGATCCTCTTCGGCCTGGGGTCGCTGCTGCGTTCGTTCGCCCTGCCGGGCCTCGCCGTCCTCGTCACGGCGGGCTCCACGGGATGGGGCTGGCAGGTCTGGCTGCTATGGCTCGTGCCCCTCTATGCGATCGCGGGGGTCGGCCGCTATCTCACCTTCCGCTACCGCTACGAGGCGCACGAGATGGTGGTCCGCACCGGCTTGCTCTTCCGCAACGAGCGGCACATCCCCTACTCGCGCATCCAGAACCTCGACGGCGTGCAGAACGTCTTCCACCGGCTGTTCAGCGTGGTGACCGTGCGCGTCGAGACGGGCGGCGGCCAGAAGCCCGAGGCGACGATGAGCGTGCTGCCGGTCGCCGACCTCGAGGAGATGCGGCGGCGCGTCTTTACAGGCAAAGCGGCAGGCGAGACGGCAGCCGAACCGGAAGAGGCCGGGGAGATGGCGGAGGAGGGCTCCGCCACGGCGCCCGCGCCGGGCCGCACCCTCCTGCATCTGCCTCCCAAGGAGCTGATGCTCTTCGGCCTCCTGGGGAACCGCGGCGCCGTGGTCATCGCCGCGGCCTTTGGCCTCTACTGGGAGCTCAAGTTCTCCGATCAGTTCTTCGATGGCGATTTCGAGCCGGCGTCGCCGCGCAACACGATCCGCGAGCTCTTGGGGTGGGCGATGGGGGGCGACTGGCTGCCCTCGAACCGGATCACCCTCACCGTCGCCGCGGTCTTCGCCCTCCTGGTGGGCCTCCGGCTGGTCTCCATGGCCTGGACGCTCGTCCGGCTCCACGGCTTCCGGCTCACCCTCGCGGGCGAGGACCTCCGTACCGAGTACGGCCTCCTCACGCGGGTCGCCGCGACGATCCCGCTGCGCCGGATCCAGACGCTGTCGATCCGGGAGGGGCTGTTGTTCCGGCTTTTCGGGCGCGCCTCGGTGAAGGCGGACACCGCCGGGGCCGACGGCGGCGACGAGGAGAAGGCGAAACACCGCGAATGGCTGGCGCCGATCGTCCGCCGCGCCGAGCTGCCGGGCCTCTTGCGCGAGATCCAGCCCGGGCTGGACCTCGCGGCGGTGGCCTGGAACCCCGCGCATCCGCGCGCCTTCCGGCGGGAGCTCAAGAAGTCGCTCCTGGTCCTCGGCGTGATCGCGGTGCCGCTCGGGATCTTCTTGAAGGTGTGGGCCCTCGTCCCCCTCGCCCTCCTGCTCGCCTGGACCGTCGTCGTGGCGCGCCAGTCCGTCAAGCACCTCGGCTGGGCGGTGACCGAAGACGCGGTCCTCTTCCGCAGCGGCTGGCTCTGGCGGCGGGTGATCGTGGCGCGGTTCGTCAAGATCCAGGCGGTCGCGATCCATGAATCGCCTTTCGACCGCCGCGCCGCCATGGCGCGGGTTCGGGTGGATACGGCGGGAGCCAAGGACCAGACG
>JBKKAU010000126.1:0-5872 GCA_046714475.1 Thermoanaerobaculia bacterium | reverse complement strand
TGGGCTTAACCCAGGAGGGGGGATTTTTAACGTAGAACTGGGGGGGAAATTAGGCGGCGAGTTGACACAGGATCGACCCCTTCCCCGTTTTCGGGAGCTCCCCAGCCGCGAGCTCGGCCGTCCGCGCCTGGACCGCTCTGCGGCAAGGCGCGCAAAGCCCGGTCGATACCCGGCAAGCCGAGACAAGGAGGCGGGCCGGAGACCTTGATCCGACCGCCTCCCGTCGGCAATCAAGGTCACCGGTGGGCGTCTGGGCAGGCAACAAGGTACCGCCTGGCAGGGAGCTTCGGGCCGCCTCTGCAGCGCGGCGATGATCCGTTGAGCGACAGGATCAACGGGCCGCCTACCCCTTGAATGCCAGGTTCTGGCGGGTTGACCTGTGCCATCCATCGGCCTAGACTCTCCAAGTACTTCATTGTCAGTGGATTGCTCGCGTGGGGCGAGCCCGAGCCGAATCATTATCAGACGAGGTAAGGAGGTTGGCAGCGGTAGAATCATAGGTTGAACAGACCCGCGGAGCGGGAGATTTAGATTTAAAATTCGGTTCCAGTCCCGACCTTCTTTAATCCTTTCCAAAGCAGTGGTTCCCAGGCCCCTCCCGTCTGCCTGGCATTTTCGTTCCACGAAAGTGCAAGGTTCTGCCGCTGAAATCCGTCTTTCTTGTCCGTGCGAGTCACGGTGCAAGACATCCTCCGGGTCGGGCTGGAGGACTACCTCGAGACGCATACGCTACCGGCGTACCAGCAGAAGTTCGTCTGGGACCTGTTGCGCTGCCGCACGGAGGCCCTGGGGGGCCACGTCGAAGTGTGCCCCGAAGGACATGCCCAGCGCGTCTGGTACAACTCCTGCCGTCACCGGTCCTGCCCGCAGTGTGCCTTCTCGCAGACCCAGCAGTGGCTGGAGAAGAAGAAGCAGCAGCTCCTGGCCTGCGACCATTACCATGTGATCTTCACGCTCCCCGAGGAGCTGCGAGAGCTGTGGCGATGGAACGCCGAGGCGATGGCGGACCTGTTGTTCCAGACGGTCCGGGACACGCTGATGACCCTGCTGGGCGACGAGGCCCATCTGGGAGCCCGGCCGGGGATTCTTGCGGCTCTCCACACGTGGGGTCGGACCCTAGTGTTTCATCCGCATCTGCATTGCCTGGTCACCGGCGGCGGGCTGACCGCGGGGGGCGTCTGGAAACCGGTACGCAACGGCTTTCTGCTGCCCCTGGCTGTGGTGCGCCTCGTCTACCGGGGTAAGTTCCTCCACGGCTTGGAGAAGCTGCTCCGCGACGAGCGGTTGGGGTTGCCCTCCGACCTCTCGTTGTCTGGAGCCCTTCAGTTGTTACGCCAAGCGTCGCGGAACAAGTGGAACGTGCGGATCGAGGAGCGCTATGAGCATGGCCGGGGTGTCGCCACCTATCTGGCGCGCTATCTGCGCGGCGGCCCGATCAAGAGCTCCCGCCTGATCAGCTACGACCGCCACAGCGTCACCTTCCGCTACGGCGATCACCGCGAGGTCGACGCTTCGGGCAAGCCGCGCATGAAGCGGATGACCTTGTCGATGACAGAGTTTCTGGGGCGTCTGTTGTCCCACGTCCCTCAGCCCGGCCAGCAGGTCGTGCGGGCCTACGGTCTCTACAGCCGTACCGGCGGGGAGGCCTTGCAGAAGTGCCGGGAGCAGATGGGGCCGCCGGCGCCTGTGCGTTGCCGCCCGGCGAGCGAGCTTCGGTGGGCCGAGTGGGGCAAGGCCGATCCTCGTCTCTGTCCTGTCTGCGGAAGTCAGATGGTGCACCGGGAGGTCTTGGTGAGGACCGGCATTCCCCCGCCTGTCCTGGCGGCTGTGAGGTACGACTCATGATCGGAGTCTTGAGAGGCGGGGTCCTCTCGTGGCTGGAGGTGTAGCCGTTGAGGCCCTCGGAGCGGTCTCTTCATCCTCTGGATCGCGACAGTCCGCGCTCATGGCCAGATGCAAACAATCACAATTCTACGGTTCTGGCTCGCTCTGCGTCTTGTTTGTGGCAGCACGGCGGAATCCTGCTGTTATAATCCCCATAGAGAAAGCGTCTGTCCGGTCTTGTGGATAGCCGGGCTGTTCAACCCTGGCGTTGAAGCGACTGCCCGCCGCACTGGTGGCGTTCCGAGCGGCGGTTTGGAGGGCTCAGCGTGCCGCTCTTCGCTGAGTGTCTTCGCCGGGCATCGCTTAACGCCTGATACGTTAGGCGATCCGCGGGCGTAAATATCAGGACTAGGTAACACAGACAGGAAGGAGACAGAATGACTAAATTGTTCCGCGTTGTTGGGCTGTTCGCAGTTCTTATTTTGGCCTTCTTGGGACCTGCTGCCGCCAGTTGGTACGAGTACGGGACGTGCTATGTACCCCACGAGAGCGGCTATTATCTTGTAACGTCTACTTTTGGTGAATGTTGCGGAGTCGGAGGTTATGGAGGGTACGAATGGAACAGCTATGGAGGAGGCTTTTATCTTTGCGAGCGTGATTATCATCCATAAGCGCTTACTCTGAACGGGTGGTCGGCCGGCGCCGGCTGTGTAAAGTTTAAAGGCTAAAAGGCAGCGCCCAACCCTGCTGATCGAGCGGACGGAACCGGCCGCTTCGCGCCCGGCCCGCCGCTCATCAGCATAAACGTTGGCCGGCAAGAGTAAGCAACTGTCGGCGGTTGACATTGTCGGAGGTCGAAGCGCAAGCTGGGTGAACGCTGACATGGCAGAAACCATATTCAACCTCTTATGCTGGGCCTTCATGGCCGCCGTCGTTGTTTCGGTTCTCAGTGTCACCCGACGAGGGCCCCAGAACTGGACGATGCAAGGGGATGTGCTCCTGCTGGGGATTGAGCTCGAGGCCGAGATCCTTGCGCGGTTTGAGGCCGGAGCCCTTCAGGGATCGGAGCTGGCTAAAGCCCGCCAGCCGCTGATGGCTTCATGGGATCCGTTCGAGCTAGAACTCCGCTATGTCCTTGGCGGTCAGGAAATCATCAGTCGCAGCCAAGTTTCGCGCGAGATTTTTTTCCGTACGCGCTCGATGAAGACGCTGAGGATCAAGGTCTTTCCCGACCGGCCGAAAGAATGGGCTACGCTCGCATAGGCTGGCCTATATGACGAAAAGGGCATATGTATACATCAACCGGAATAGGCGGCCAACCCAGGCGCTGTACCGAGCACGCTTTCGCGTGTCGGTGAACGCCTGCCCCGTTAGCCGCTGCGAGGTACTCGTCGACAAGCGACAATTCAGCGGAACGCCCAACTCGGAGTAAACTCGCATGGGACTTCTAACCTTCAGCCTCAACGTCACCCTGGACGGCTGCGTCGACCACCAGGAGGGAATCGCCGACGACGAGACACACGCTTTCTTCACCCGCCTTATGGACGAGGGCGGGGCGATGCTTTGGGGCCGCGTCACCTACGAGATGATGGAGGGCTACTGGCCGGCGGTCGCTCGCGGCGACGAGGAGGCGCCGCCGGCGATGCGCGACTGGGCGGCCACGCTGGAGGCCAAGCCGAAGTACGTGGTGTCGTCGACGCGAACGGACTTCCCGTGGACCAACAGCCACCACATCGCCGGCGACTTGCGCACGAGCGTGCAGAAACTCAAGGATGCGACCCCTGCCGGCGTGCTCCTCGGTAGCGGCAAGCTCGCGACCGAGTTGGACCGGCTGGATCTGATCGACGAGTACAAGTTCCTCGTCCACCCCAGGATCGCCGGTCACGGCCCGACCCTTTACCAGAGCGGGCTACCCAGCACGCGACGGCTCGAACTGGTCTCGTCGACGCCGCTCCGCAATGGCGCAGTCGCTATGCACTACCGGCGCGTGCGCGGCTAACAACGGGTTGCAGCGGACGGTCCGCTGCGCGGCCCGCCGCTGAACCCGAGCGTTATCCGGCACATGCATGGAGTGATGATTGAAGCTTCCTGAAGCAGAGCGCGCCTTAATAGATGTACGCAAGCTGCGCGACTATGTCCTCTCGCCGGAACACCCCGTCGGACGCTTCAAGGCTGCCTTCTTCGCCGGTCTTGGGTTTACCTCCTCGAACTGGAGCACATTGGAGTTGGAGCTGCGTAAGCTGGCTCAACAGGGCTCGACAGAGCCTGGACCCCGCACGACTTTTGGCCAGAAGTACCTCGTTCGCGGTAAGATTACGGGACCGGCGGGTCGCGCCGCCGTAGTCTTGACTGTCTGGATCGTCTTGGAAGGTGAAGAGGTCCCGCGACTTGTAACTGTTTATCCGGAGATGTGACCATGACTTACAAGATGTTGGATACTGTGGTGCTGGCCCGGGACTTGCCGGAGCACCATCTCTGCTCAGGCGACCTGGGCGCCGTCGTCGGAGTCTACGAGCCTGACAGCCTAGAGGTGGAGTTCGTCACTGCTTCGGGTCGAACGGGCGCGCTGGTGACTCTGACGAGCGAGGATGTTCGTCCAATTGCCGACACAGACCTCGTTGCCGTGCGGAGTCTTGAGCACTCTTTTTAATGGCGTGCAGGAACGAGGGTAGCGGATAACCTCTCGCTGGGCGCTCCGCCGAAGCCGACCGCAAAAGGAAGGCCGGGGGAGACGCCCGCCGTGCGGCTCCCCCGGTACGTCGTTTGTCAAAGAACACCCTGGAGTTGGGAAGGGCATACCCCCTCCCCAACTCTCCTACCGAGACCTACGAGAGCGCTTCACTGGATCAGGGCTGAGCGCATCCTTGGACGGCGGCACCTCGATCGGCTTGGCCGAGCGAATCCGCTTGCGGATGGGTGCGACGCCGAACTGCGGCAGGCGCTCGCTCTTGGCTCCGAGCCTCGCCTTGACGAGTCCGCGCACCCGCCGCGCGGCCTCGCGCCCCTGGTCCGCCAGCTCGCGGAGCTGCTGCGTGATCTGCTGGCGCTCGCCTTCCAGGTTCTCCTGCCGGCCTTTCAACCCCTTCGCCCGGGACAGGATGTCGAGCAGCGGTTCCTTGACCGAGTTGATGTCGGCCAGGGCGCCCATGTTCTCCTCGCAGGCGGCGACGAGGCTCTCCTACTCCCGGAACAGACCGGCGTACGACATGATGTTGGGCATGATGCCCTCCTTTTTGTAAATCCGGGCCTCCATGGCTCCGGAAACTCGTTGCCTTGACGCGGAAGCCCCTCCGGCGCGACCGGCCGGAAGGGGGATACTCTTTTGTCCCTTCATATCTGTATACGGATCAGCCGGCCCAAACCGCCACGCACTTAAAAAGGAAACCTGCAAGTACGGCGGCGTCTCGCCGCAGGCTCAGAGCGTTGCAGAGCCGCGGCGACTTCGGTTCCAGGGTCTATCCCCACGGTTGAACCGGCCACGAGAGCGTAGAGGGCATGCCTCGCCCGCGCTCGAATCGCCCGCGAGACTGTTTGGACCTGCCTCGCCCGGGGGAAAACCGTCCGCGAAACCGGGCGAGGCATGCCTTGCCCGAGCTTGAAGGCATGTCGAGATCGGGAGAGGCCCCTCGTCCCCTGGGAAAGTCGACCGCGAAATCGGGAGAGGCGCCCTGTCCCCCGGGCGAGGAGGCTGCGAATCCGGGCGAGGCATGCCCTGCCCGCGGGCAAACCGGCGTCGAGCTCGGGAAAAACCTCCGCGAGCTCGGGCGAAGGCATTCGTTCCGGCCTTCTTCGGGAGGACGACCGGGGACGCCATGGCCGTCGTGTAGGTTGGTAGAGCCTGAAGACGACGAGGGCGGGCGCCGGGGCGCCCGCCCTCGAAGCTGGGAACGGAAATTCTTACCGGAAGGCGGCGACCGTGGCGCGCGTGTTGTTCAGCACGCGGGCGTTGTCGTTCTTGGTGGTCGTGCCCATCGGCTTGCCGTTGTAGGTCTTGCTCGGGTTCGACCAGTAGTTGAGGCGCGGGCAGCCGCCCGGGCAGTCGTACGCC
>JBKKAU010000125.1:0-3631 GCA_046714475.1 Thermoanaerobaculia bacterium | reverse complement strand
TTCTCCCCCTCTCCCGGCGGGGGGTGGTAGGGAGATGGGAGAGGGGGCCGGGGGGTGAGGATTCGCAGGGCAGACCGCCCCCTACTGCACCTGCTCCTTGGTCTTCAAAAACCGCATCTCCGGCCAGTCCTCGCCCGTGCTCTTGAGGTGCCAGGCGTTCCTCGCCAGGAAGACCGGCGAGCCGTTGTGGTCCTCGGCCATGCTGGAGTCGTTGGCGTTGCTGAACTTCTTGAGCAGGTTCGGGTCGTCCGTCTCCACCCAGCGGGCGGTGAACAGCGACGTCGACTCCAGGTGCACCGGGATGTTGTACTCGGTGCGGATGCGGTCGGCGAGCACGTCGAACTGCAGCGCGCCGGCGACGCCGACGATCCACTCCGAGCCGTACCGCGACTTGAAGACCTGGGCGGCGCCCTCCTCGGCGAGGTGGAGCAGGGCCTTGCCGAGGTGCTTGGCCCGCATCGGGTCCTCGGGACGGACGCGGCGCAGCAACTCGGGGGCGAAGCTGGGGATGCCGGTGAAGCGCAGCTCCTCCCCCTCGGTCAGCGCGTCGCCGATCCGCAGCGTCCCGTGGTTCGGGATGCCGAGGATGTCTCCGGCCCAGGCCTCCTCGGCGAGCTCGCGGTCCCGGGCCAGGAACAGCACCGGGTTGTGGACCGACAGGCTCTTGCCGGTGCGGACGTGGAGCAGCTTCATGCCGCGCTCGAACTTGCCCGAGCAGAGGCGCACGAAGGCGACCCGGTCGCGGTGCTTGGGGTCCATGTTCGCCTGGATCTTGAAGACGAAGCCGGAGACCTTGTCCTCCGACGGTTGGACCGGCCGGGGGAGCGCCGGCTGCGGCCGCGGCGGCGGCGCGATGGCGACCAGGCCGTCGAGCAGGTCGCGGACCCCGAAGTTGTTCAAGGCGCTGCCGAAGTAGACCGGCGTCAGGTGACCCTCGCGGTACGAGCGGACGTCGAACGGCGGGCAGAGGCCGCGCACCATGTCGACCTCCTCGCGCAGGCGGGCGGCGGCGTCGGCCGGCAGCAGCTGGTCGATCTTGGGGTCGTCGAGCCCCCGGCAGACCTCGCCCTCGTCGGCGACGTTGCGGCGGGCGCGGTCGAGCAGGATCAGCCGGTCGTGGAGCAGGTCGTAACAGCCGAGGAAGTTGTACCCCATGCCGATCGGCCACGCCACCGGGGTGACGTCCAGGGCCAGCGTCTGCTCGATCTCGCTCATCAGGTCGAACGGGTCGCGCCCCTCGCGGTCGAGCTTGTTGACGAAGGTTACGATGGGGACGTCGCGCAGCCGGCAGACCTCGAACAGCTTGCGGGTCTGGGCCTCGATGCCCTTGGCCGCGTCGATCACCATGACGGCCGAGTCCACGGCGGTCAGCGTGCGGTAGGTGTCCTCGCTGAAGTCCTCGTGGCCCGGAGTGTCGAGCAGGTTGAAGGTGCACCCCGCGTAGTCATAGGTCATGACGGAAGCGGTGACCGAGATGCCGCGCTCCTGCTCGACCTTCATCCAGTCGGAGCGGGCGCGCCGGGCTTCGCCGCGGGCCTTGACCGCGCCGGCCATCTGGATGGCGCCGCCGAAAAGCAGGAGCTTCTCGGTGAGCGTCGTCTTGCCCGCGTCCGGGTGCGAGATGATGGCGAAGGTCCGCCGACGGGAGATCGGATCGTTCGGTTGCATGGTCACCGCTCGCAGGGAGAAACAGGCTGCGGATAGGGAAACGGCGGGCACACCGGGCCCGCCGTTGTCTCAAACAGAGGACGTAGGGTAGCAGATTCCAGAGCGCGCCGGAGCGCCTAACTCTCGTTGTTGCCAACCCCGTCGCAAGCCGTCGCGCAGGCATTGCAGTCGGGCGAGGTGTCCTCCACGCAGACAATGGTGCCGCCGGCGCAGTAGCACATACAGAAGTAGGTGGTGGGAGCCGCCTGGGCCGCCTTGCTGCTGCCCGCGAACAGAGCGATACCGAAAATCGCCAACAGAGCCGAGAATCGAGCCAGTCTCATGAGTCATCCTCCTCTTTCGGGGAACGTGAGGAGCTTAGGGTAGCAGATCCGGTCAGGAGCGGTTGCGCAGGGTCTGTGCCTCGAGGAGGGCCGAGAAAATTTGTCTGAACCCCTCGACGCCACGCTCTTCCAGATCCCTGATGCGTTCTTCGGGGGTAAGGTCTTCCGAGGGTTGTTCCCTGCCCGCGGACTGCGCCTGGGAAAGCAGCCATTCCAACTCGAGCTGGGTGCCTGCCTGGTAGACCTCGGGAACGCTCGCGCCCATGGCACGACAGATGTCGATGAACCTTTCGTACGTAAGCTTGCCTATGCCCCGAAAAACGTTGCTGATGGTGGTCCGCTCGAGCCCCAGCTGGTCGGCGATCTTTTGGTGGGAGGGACGGACCTTCGCGGGCTGGGCTTTACGCCACTGGTTCAAAGCGGCTCCATAGAACTGAGGGTCCAGACCTTTCATGTCTGGAGAGTAAAAAAGACCGCGGGCAATTGCAATTCCACAAAAACGTTATCTATCTCACGAGTTTGCGCACAATTTTCTGGAGATGTAGCGCTTTGTCTCCCCAGGGTAGCGAAATCACGCACATCTAGCGAGGGACTGTAGAAATTCCTCTCAAATCGATACAGGGCGCGGAGAGGTACGTTCTCTTCCTGGCAAGGCATGCCAGAAAGGGAACCTGCCGGCAAGAAGTAGCGGGAGAACGGTCCGCCGCGGCTACTGCCACTCGTTCGGGCTGAGGACGCCGTCCCGGTTGCGGTCGAGGCGGTTGAAGTTGGTGCTCGAGCCGCTCCATTCGAGAAGGCTCAGCCCTTGGTCCTGGTTGCGGTCGAGGTCCCGGAAGCGGCGCCGGTCCTGGACGGTGGCGCGGGGGTTCCAGGTGCGCTCGACCTGCTGCGCCCAGTTGCCGTACTCGCGGCGGTCGAGGATCCCATCCCGGTTGCGGTCCCCCCCTTCCAGGCCGCGGTCGCGCCGGATCTCGCTGGAATCCAGGCGGCCGTCCCCGTTGATGTCCAACACCTGGAACCGCTCTTCAAAAGGATCGCGGCGCAGGGTGTTCGGCGTCAGGAGCTCGCGCCGGCTCAGGCGCCCATCCTCGTTCCGGTCGACGACTCGGAAGCTGGACGCTTCGAGCGGCCACTCGTCGAGTGAGATGGAGCCGTTCCGGTTGCGGTCCATCTCCTGGAAGCGCTTCTCATAGGCGGTCTCGGCCTCCTTCGCGGACCCCTTCGGAGCGGGCTGGGCCGCTTGGGGCCGGGTCTGAGCTGGGGGAGCCTTCTCCTGCGCGAGCGCCTGGGCCGGCGCGGCGAGGGCCAGGGAGAGCAGAAGGAGGGGGAGAGTTGAAACTGAGTACCGCATAAAGCCTCCTGATGGGCGCGGGGTGCAAGGCGGGTACCATGGCGCCCCTACAACGATTCGGAGTCTCCTTGCCAGGATCTCCAGGTCGACCGTTTCCGCCGGCTGCCGCCTATTGACAGTATCAACAAGCCTGTAGACAATCCGGAGCTTTCTCTTTAGTCCGGAGGACGTCCTTCTTTGTAGCCCAGGGTGGGAACCCTGGGCGTCTTTTGGGCACGGCGCTGAACCCCCTGGACGTCTTTTGGGCACGGCGCTGAAACCCTGGGCGTCTTTGGGCACGGCGCTGAAC
>JBKKAU010000124.1:0-5661 GCA_046714475.1 Thermoanaerobaculia bacterium | reverse complement strand
GTGGGGCCGCCGAACATCATGGTGCCGAGGCAGAGCGGCGAGACCTTGAGGCCGGTCGCGCCCAGATTGCGGTACTCCATGTTTCCCCTCCCTGGCGTGCGTTCCAGGAAACGGAACGCAATCCCATTATCCAGGATCAGGAGAGGAGGGAAGCGCTAGAGGGTCGACTTCTTATCCAGGAGAGCAGGGCTGGAGGCTCGCTGGGTGAGGGCGAACTGAACGACGGCCACCTCGGCCTTGATCTCAGCCAGGATCTCGTTCCGCACGCTCTCCCGCAGGGCCTGGTACTGGGCTTCGATCCGGGAAAGCCGGTCGATCAACCCGTCCACCTTGTCACTGATGCGGTCCAGGCTCTTGACGACATCTTCGGTCCGCGCTTCGAGCGCGGCAAGCTTGCGGAAAGTGTCCCAAAGCTCCTGACCCATGCTCATCCGGCACAGACTCCGAGCTTGTGCTCGATCCGTCCGAGGACTTCGACAGCCCGCTCCAGGTTGCTCTGGATCGCCGTCACCGTCTCCTGCAAGCTCCGAACGGCCCCTTCGGTTTCATACTCCACAAGGGGTTCCCTCACCCAGGTGGATGCACTGGGAGTGAGCTCGTACGGAGTATCCTCCGGGTTGCCCCATGCCATGCTTTCCGGTACCTCGGGTTTCTTGATCATGGCGAAATTGTAGCACAAGTCCGAGTCAACGGGTGAGCAGGTAGGCCGCCACGGCCAAGGCGGCGAGCAGCAGCACCGCGACGGCGATCCAGAGCCCGCGTTTGCCGCCGGTCTCGCCAGCCGGTCCGCCGCCGAGCAGCTTGGACCCCGCCTGGGAGATCCCCTTGAGCTCGGAGTGGAGCCGGAGGCGCAGCGACTCCTCCAGCCGCGCCAGGTCGTTCAGGAGGTCGATGGCGGTGGCGTAGCGCTGCCTGGGGGCGCGGGCGAGGCACTTCATCACCACCACGTCCACCTCGGACGACAGCTCGGCGCTCAGCTGGCTGGGCAGCGCGAACTTGCCGCCGGGGGCACGGCCGGTGAGCATCTCGTGGAAGAGGACGCCGGCCGCGTACAGGTCGGCCCGGTGGTCGACCGAGTCGGCGCCGGGCCGCGCCTCCACCTGCTCCGGGGCCAGGTAGTGGAAGGCTCCCAGGCTGATGGCGCCGGTGTTGAGCGTCCCGGTCATGCTGGTCAGCAGGTCGATCCGCCCGAAGTCGTTCACCTTGACCACCGAGAGGTCGGGCGAGACCAGGACGTCGCGCGGCGTCAGGCTGCGGTGGACCACGCCGTGCTGGTGCGCGTGAGCGAGCCCGCGGCAGATCGCCCGCATGACCCCGAACGCCTCGGAGACGGACAGCCGCCGCTGGCGCAGCATCTTGTCCAGCGAGGTACCGTCGAAGAACTCCCGCACCAGGTAGGGCCGGTCGGCGTCCTGGCCGGCCTCCAGGGTCTGGATGACGTTGGGATGGACGAGGACCGTCATCGCCTGCGTCTCCCGCCGGAAGCGCTCGGCGGCCTGGGCATCCTCCAGCAACCGCGGGGAGAGGAGCTTGACCGTGACGGTCCGGCGGCTCATGGGGTCCTCCGCCTTGTAGACGGTGGACGTGCCGCCGCGGTCCAGCATCTCCAGGACGCGATAGGGGCCGACGTGGGAGGGGAGGTCAGCGGGCATCGTTCTCGAAGATCATAACCGTGTCGCCGACCGTGATGCGATCGAGAAGCCGCAGAGCGGTCCGTTCGGCGGGCTGTCCGTTGACGCGGGTGCCGAAGCTGCTGCCGAGGTCGGTCAGCGTCCAGGCCCCATCCTCCCAGGCGATGCGGAGGTGCTCCTTGCTGGCCTTGGGGTCGGCGATCACGAGCTCGCAGCCGCGGGAGCGGCCCACGGTCAGCGGCTGTTGCCCATGGAGGGAGAACGACCGGCCGCGCTCCGCCCCCTCTTCGACGTAGAGCCGCGCCGGCCGCGGCCCCTCTTCGGCCGGCGCCGCGGCGCGCCGGGGGCGCGGCGCGAGCTCCAGCGTGCGGGTCGGATAGGGGATGGCGATGCCCTCTCTCTGGAGCTCCTCCCAGATCCGCACCCGCAGGTCGCTCGCGATGCGCGGCGCCTGGGCCATGTCCTCGATCCAGACCCGCAGCTCATAGAGGATCGCGCTGTCGCCGAAATCGAGCACGGCGACGTCGGGCGTCGGCTTGTCGAGGACCCCCTGTACGCCTCCGGCGCAGTCGAGGAGAGCGCGGCGGACGCGGTAAGGGGGCGCCTGGTAGTGGGCGCCCACCTGGACCCGCTCCATGTGCATCGGATGCGGGTAGTAGTAGTTCATCACCCGCTCGTCCGCGATCTTGCCGTTGGGGATGACCAGGTTGTCGTTCTCGCGCGTCCGCAGGTGGGTGGTGCGCCAGGTGATCGAGACGACCCGCCCCTCGTGCTCGCCGACCCGGACCCAGTCGTTGATGCGGAACGGCTTCTCGACGCTGATCACCAGGCCGGCGAAGAAGTTGCCGAGGATCGGCTGCAGCGCCAGGCCGAGCACCAGGGAGGTGATGGCGCTGGTGGCGAGCAGCGGCCGGATGTCGAACCCGGGAAAGGTGAGCCGCAGGGTGATGAGCGCGGTGACCAGGTAGACCAGGCCCATGGTCACCGCCGGCAGCAGCGGCGGCAGGCGCATGCCCTTGCGGGCGGTGAGGTGGACGTCGAACAGGAACAGCGCCAGCAGGCGCAGCACCAGGGCGAGGCCGAGGAAGATCAGGGTCCACTCGAGGGTGAGCGTGAGCGCCTGGTCGAGCGCCGGGGGGCCGAGCGGGAACAGGCGGACCAGCGCGAGCGTCGCGGCCACCGCCGCCACGTAGAGCGGAAAGGCGAGCTGGCGGACCAGGAAGAAACGCCGCTGCAGCCAGGCGATCAACGCCACCAGCACCGCGAGCACCCCAACCCCCCCGACCAGCGCCAGAGCTGTCCGCATCATCAGGAAATTCTAGTACATGCGCTCTCCGGGTTAAGATCTGCGTCCGGACTAAAAAAGACTCGATCGAGGAGATGACGATGAGAAAAGCTTTCAGTGGGTTGTGCTTGTTGGCGCTGGCGGTCCTGGCCACGCCGGCGGTGGCGCATGAGGAGAAGCCCGCGACGGCCTCGGCAACGAGCGGCGTCCGCGTCGAGATCCTGCGGCAGATCGGCGACGCCCAGAAGAAGCTGATCGCGCTGGCCGAGGCGATGCCGGCGGACAAGTACGGCTGGCGCCCGGGAGAGGGCGTGCGGTCGGTGGGGGAGGTCTTCCTCCACGTTGCCGGAGGGAACTACCTGATCCCTTCCATCTGGGGCGTGAAGCCCCCGGAAGGGATCGACGTCCGCGGGCTGGAGAAGAACGCTGGCGACAAGGCCAAGGTCGTCGACGCGCTCAGGAAGTCCTTCGACCACGCCCGGCAGGCGATCCAGTCGGCCCCGGAGGCCGACCTCGAGAAGAAGGTCAGCATCTTCGGCCAGGACGGCACCGGCCGCGAGGCGTTCATGATCGTGGGCACACACGCCCATGAGCACCTCGGCCAGTCGATCGCCTACGCCCGCATGAACGGGGTCACCCCGCCCTGGAGCGGCGCCGGCCAGTAGGGCCTCAGAGTTGGATGTTTTTATGTAGGGGAGGGGCTCGTCCCCTCCCGGGCGGGGGCAAGCCCCGCCCCTACATAAGGGAACGGTATTGCGGGCTAACCCAGCCGCTCGCGGTAGACCCGGTCCATCGCCACGCGCAACGCCTCCATGCGTCCCTTGGAGGCGGCCTCGGCGGCCTTGACCTCGACGGGCCAGTCGAAGTCGACGTTGTCGATGACCGTGGCGCGCCAGATCTTCTTCTTGGCGTCCCAGGCCCCTTCCGGAGACCCGGCCAGGCCCCAGCCCGTGGGCAGGAAACTGCGGATCTCCACCTCGGTATAGCGGATCGGTTCTTCTCTTCTCATGGCGCGCGACATTGTGCACCAAGTCGCGGCCCAGGAGAAGCTCCCGTTTCCTTGACCCTCCCGAGGGCGGTTGCTACGATCCGGCGGGGGCGGTCGCCTCGACCCGCCCCATTCCGAGGAACATCATGCAAATCGAGCTCAGTGAAGAGCACAAGCTGTTGCGCGAGAACGTCCGGCGGTTCGCCGAAGAGGTGGCCGGTCCGCGGGCCAAGGAGATCGACCAGACCGGCGAGTTCCCGCGTTCCTTCTTCGACCAGGCCGGCGAGCTCGGCCTCGCCGGGGTCTCCATCCCGCAGGAGTACGGCGGCGCCGGCATGGCCCCCCTGGCATACTGCCTTGTCATCGAAGAGGTAAGCCGGGTCTGCGCGACCTCTGGCGTCATCCTCTCGGTCAACAACTCGCTGGTCTGCGACCCGATCCTGAAGCATGGCACCGAGGAGCAGAAACAGGAGTTCCTCATCCCGCTGGCCTCGGGCAAGAAGCTCGGCTGCTTCGCGCTGACCGAGCCGGGCGCCGGCAGCGACCCGTCGGGCCTGCGCGCCACGGCGCGCCGCGACGGCGACGACTACGTCCTCGACGGCAACAAGGTGTTCATCACCAACGGCACCGACGCCGACGTGGCGCTCGTCTTCGCCTCGATCGACCTGGAGAAGAGGCACAAGGGGATCACCGCCTTCCTGGTGCCGGCCGACACCCCTGGGTATCACCACGGCACGCACGAATTCAAGCTGGGCGTCAACGCCTCCGGCACCACCGAGCTGTCGTTCGACAACATGCGGGTTCCCGCCCGCTACCGGCTGGGCGAAGAGGGCGAAGGGTTCAAGGTCGCCCTGGGGACGCTCGACGGCGGCCGCATCGGCATCGCCGCCCAGGCCATCGGCATCGCCCAGGCCGCTTTCGAGGAGGCGCTCGCCTACTCGCAGCAGCGCGAGCAGTTCGGCCAGCCGCTGTCCAACTTCCAGGCGATCCAGTTCTATCTCGCCGACATGGCGACCGAGATCGACGCCGCCCGTCTCCTCACCTGGAAGGCGGCGTGGGCCAAGGCGCGCCAGAAGCGCTACAGCCTGGAGGCGGCGCAGGCCAAGCTGTTCGCCTCCGAGATGGCGCAGCGGGTCACCAACAAGGCGCTGCAGATCCACGGCGGCTACGGCTACACCAAGGAGTACAACGTCGAGCGCTACTTCCGCGACGCCCGCATCACCGAGATCTACGAGGGCACCAGCGAGATCCAGAAGATGGTGATCGCCGACTGGGTGCTCAACAAGTCTTGAGGCCATTATGGTGACGACCCTCGCCGAGCCGACCACCGCCGCCGTTGCCGCCGATGCCGAGGCCGACATCGGCGTCGACTTCTCCCTCAGCGAGGAGCAGGAGCTGCTCCGCGACCAGATCCGGCGTTTCGCCGAGGAGCGCATCCAGCCCGGCGCGGCGGAGCGCGACCGCGAGCACCGGTTCGCGGAGGAGGTCTTCCGCGAGATGGGGGAGCTGGGCCTCCTGGGCATGATGGTGCCCGAGGAGTACGGCGGCGCCGGCTTCGACACGCTGAGCTACCTCCTCGCCATGGAGGAGATCTCCCGCGTCGACCCGGCGGTGGCGGTGACGATGAGCGTCACCAACTCGGTCTGCTGCTGGCCGATCGTTCATTTCGGGAGCGAGGAGCAGAAACGGGCGGTGCTGCCGGCCCTGGCGTCCGGCGAGGTGCTCGGCGGCTTCGGCCTCACCGAGCCGGGAGCGGG
>JBKKAU010000123.1:0-14356 GCA_046714475.1 Thermoanaerobaculia bacterium | reverse complement strand
ATCCTGGTCGCCTTTCCGGGCCGCTCCTCGGGAGCCCCGTTCCACTGGGTGACCTGTCCGTTCGTCCTGGAAAGAGTCTGGCGGCTGTTCGAGATCGACGGCAAACCCATTCGGCCGGCCGAGCGGGGCGCATTGGGGATGCGCGCAGGGGACGTGTTGCTGGAAGAGATCCGGGTAGAGGTCAAAGCGCACCCGGACTGGTCCACAAAGGGCAGTCCCCTGTCGCGCCTGTTGGACCTCCTGCCGCCGGCGGAAAGGGGCTTCACCTACACGCGCGACATCTTCCAGGAACGCCTGTTGGTAGTGACCGACGGCGACTTCAAGGAGCTCGTGGAGACCGGCACGGAGGTGGTGACGCGGATCAAGCTCAACTACCTGGGTACGACGGAAAAGCTCAAACAGAATGAGCATCCTGGGAAAGACGTGGAAGGCAACCTCTTCGTCGAAGAGCTCGTACCGCCGGAGACGCTCTTCGCGTGCGGGCTGCGGACCGACCCGAAAAGCGGCGACGTGCTGGATCACCTGCCGCGGGTCATCCGGCTCGGGGGGGACGAGACGATCGGCCGCGGCGTGACCCATGTCCGGTGCATCCGCCGCTCGGAAGGCGGGAAATAGCCATGGGGAGCCCACGGCAGTCCCTGGAGCAGGAGCGCGCGAAGTTCGCCTTGGAGAAGGTGACGAAAAACGTCCCCCCGGAGAAGAAGTCGAAGTACAAGACCGAGCTCGTCAAGCTCCCCGCGCGCCTGCATACGAATGGGTTGGGCCAGACAGTGGCGTTCTACCTCTCCGCGGGCAAGGACAAACCCGAAGCGAAAATCTGCGGCTGGTTGGAAGAATGGCTCCGAGCCCGAATCTATACACCAGAAAAAGACGATCTCATTCAGTTGCTGACGAATGATACTGAGGCCAACTACAGGAGGGCAGCCACGGAGGCACGGGCTCTCGCAGTGTGGCTGAAACGCTTCGCGGAGGCGTTCCTCGAAGACGAGAAGAAGGCTGACAAACCCGAGGAGCCGGCGAAGTGATCCTACTCCCCTATCCGCGAGAGATCGCCAAGCTGCTCAGCCTCGGAGGGACGGGCAACCGTTCCCTCCTCTGGGACCGGGGGATGCACACGGAGGAGGAAAAAGTCGCTTTCCTCAAGAGGTTCTGCCAGGACTTCAAGGCGCCAAAGGATTTCAAGAACATCCTCGACCGCAGGCACCAGACCCTGACCGCTCTGGGCGCCCGGCCCATCCGTGCGGTCACCGCCTCGCGTCTGGTCATCGGCCTCGGCCTCCCCCATTCGGTTGAGAACGGCTTCCTCTTCGACCGCCTGACCGGTTGCCCCTACCTGCCAGGCTCCAGCGTCAAGGGAATGCTCCGCGCGGCGGCGGGCCTGGTAGCCCAAGGAGAGTTGGAAGGATCGAAGGCTTTCTGGGTGGAGCACCGCGAGGATCTGTTCGGCCCGGGGAGCGCCACCGAAGCCGCGGCGGCGAAGGGTCAGGTCGCCTTCTACGACGCCTTTCCGGAGAGATGGCCCGAGTTGGAAGTCGACGTGCTGACGCCCCACTACAAGGAGTACTACGAGAACGAGGATCTCGCGCCAGCCGACTGGTACGATCCGGTGCCGGTGCCGTTCCTCGTCGTGAAGACAGGCCAGCCGTTCCGTTTCTACTTCCATCCCGGACCCGAAGCGGCGGCCGCGAAGGAGATCGAAGCCTTGCTGAAAACCGCGCTCGACTGGCTGGGCATCGGCGGCAAGAAGTCGGCTGGGTATGGGACGTTTGAGGTGCGGGAGGAGGCTACCGCGAGCGAAGACCGGCCGCGCGGCAGGGGAGAAATGCTTCGTAGCAACAGATTGCGGTAAAGCCTTGATCCAGGGAGAGCGTTGATGATCCAAAGAATTCAAGATGCTCTCCTGGAGGCAAAGCGAGGTCCCTGGATCTTCCTCTTTTCCACCTTTCTACTGGGCATCAGCATCAATCTCCTCACGAACCTCATTGATGGCCTGAGGGAAGATCAGGACTGGTGCCGTCCATGGTGGTGGTGGGCTCTGGTTGCTTTAGGGCCATTATTGTTCCTGTTCTTTACGAGCGGGCTGTTGAATACTCTACTTTCAGGCGATCTTGGAGAGACCTCAGTATCGATGGCGCCGGCGGTCAAAAGCAAGGGCTTGGTCGTGCTCGTAAGTCCCAAACAAGGCAGCGAGAGCGCAGAACAGGCTATTCAGCATCATAGTGATGCACTCCAGCAGGTGTGGCTCGTCTACTCTCGGGGTGGCATCGTCTCTTCGGAGGAAGACGCGCAGAGAATTCGGAAGAATCTTCTCGACCAAGGCTTTCGACCCGATCAAGTCAGAGAGATCCCACTGGAAACAAGTGATTTTCAGAATCCCGAAGAGGTCAAGAAAGCTATAGAAAAGCAGGTCTATTCCGATCTTCCTACCGGCCTGAAAGAAGACGACGTCATCATTGACATCACTGGAGGCCGGAAGACAACGACAGCAGGAGCGCTCCTCGCTGGCCTTCCCAAGGGACGGCGCATAGAGATCAATGAGCCCGCGAGCATCAATATCCGAGGACAGGCTACCAAGGCCGGTACTCCTATCGAGATCACGATCGACTACAAACTCAAGAGGCTTCGGAGCCGTTGAAGCTCGATCTCTCGCTCTCCAATCCCATCCTCTATGAAGGACTAAGCATTGAGGAGTTGGCAGGCCGCCTGACGCTTCTGACATCTCCGGCCGAGGCCATCCCGGTCATTGCCAGGAATCTTTCTCGACTGGAGATCGACCCCGAGGAGGTCACCCTCACCGGCGGCATGGCGATCTGGGCCTACCTCGTGGTGTTTCATGTCCTGCACGGCCGGACGAAGCGGGTGTACTACGAAGATGGGCGCGGGGTGCGGGTCCTCGTGGCCGCGCATGGGTAGCTCAACCCTTCAGGAAGCCGGTACGAGGATGTACTCGGCGATCGACGAGGGCGCCGGGATCGGTAGTCCATCCTCTTGCAGTCCTTCGAGATGCATCTGGACCGCCTGATACATGTTGGCCTCGACTTCGGCGTGGGTCTCGCCCGTAGCGATACAGCCTGGCAGGTCCGGAGAATAGGCGGAATAGTTTCCGTTCGCCTCCTCGATCACGATCAAAAACCTGTGCACTGATGACCTCACTTCTTGAGTTGGGCCTGCTTCAAGATACTGTTCAACGTACCCGGAGCAACGTCATGGCTCGGATGGCCCGCAAGGGTGACCCTACCGGGCTTAGTCGGGTGTTTATACTGACGGTGACTGCCCCGGGTCGCCACCAGAAACCAACCATCCTCCTCGATGAGCCTGATGACGTCTCTGACCTTCACCGCCCTCCCCTTCCGATCCATTCTATGCTATCCAGAATGAAGCTCGACCCGAGCGAAGCTCCAGGAAAGCTGAATCGCCCATGACCCGCCTCAGCCTCTGCTGCCTCCTTGCCCTCACTCTCTCCTGCGCCGGGGGCGGCTCCCTCGACTCCGGCGACGGCCCGGCCACCCTCGGAGCCGGGCTCCTCGACCTCTCCATTACCTCCGACGGAACGCCCGGGGTGGCTTTGCAGGAGGTCGAGGAAGACGGGCCGGCCGGCCGGGCGGGACTGCAGAACGGCGACCGGCTCGACGCTTTCGACGGCCGCCCCGTCGCGGGGATCTGTGAAATCGAGCAGGCGCTCGCGGGGATGCGGCCCGGGCAGGAGGTGCGGGTGACGGTCCGGCGGGACTCCGAGAACGTCGAGGAGACGGTGCGGCTGGCGGACGCGGTGCGGCTCTATACCCGGTCCTGCGACGAGGGCAGTGTTGCGGGGTGCCGGCGGTTGGGGTCGCTCCACCTTGCCGGTCAGGGAGTCGCGGCGGATGCGGGCCGCGCCTCCGAGCTCTTCACCCAGGCTTGCGACGGCGGGGACGCGCAGGCTTGCGCCGATCTGTCTCTGCTCTACCTCGACGGCTCGGGTATTGCCCAGGACGAGGCCCGGGCGCGAGACTTGGCGCGGAAGGCTTGCGAGGCGGACAACGCCGAGGGTTGCTCTCATCTCGGCTTCATGTATGCCACGGGCCGGGGCGGCGACCGGGACGATGCCACCGCCACCGCGTTCTACCGCCGGGGCTGCGAGGGCGGCAACGCTCCGGGGTGCTACAACGTCGGCCTGATGTACAACCAGAGCCGGAGCGGCGGGGCGGCGGAGAACCTGACTCTCGCCCTGGTCTCCTACCGCCGCGCCTGCGACGGCGGCAGCGCCCTCGCTTGCACCAACCTCGGCTATCTCTATGAGCACGGCACGGGCGCCCCCCTGGATCTGGCTATGGCGGCCGGCTTCTACCGGCGCGGCTGCGAGGGAGGATCTTGTCATCCTGGCGATCCCACGGGGTGCTTCAACCTGGGCGTGCTCCACCGCGAGGGGCAGGGGGTCCCCGTCGACAAGGCGCAGGCCGCGTCGCTTTTCGAGCGGAGCTGCGACGGAGGCCAGGCGGTCGGGTGCGCCAACCTCGCCGACCTGCTCGCCGCGGGCGACGGCGTCCCCAAGGATGAGCCGCGGGCCGTGGATCTGTTCCGCAAGGCCTGCGACGGCGGGCATACGGTCTCCTGCCGCAACCTGCTGGTCCTCCGCCGGGACGACGCCGACCCCAAGGAGCAGGCCGAGGTCGCGGCGCGGTTCGAGAAATCCTGCGACGGCGGCGACGCGGCAGCCTGCCACGAACTCGGTGTCCTTCACGACGAAGGGACCGGCGTGCCGCGGAGCTTCCGGCGGGCGGTGGCGCTCTACGACAAGGCCTGCCAGGGAGGCGAGGCCCGGAGCTGCGTCAACCTCGGGGTGATGTACGCGACGGGCAGCGGGGTCGCCCAGGACGACGCCCGCGCCCTCGAGCTCTATCAGCAGGCCTGCGACGGAGGCCTCGCGCGGGGCTGCTACAACGTCGCGGCCCGCTATGCCGACGGACTGGGGGTTCCCAAAGACCCCTACCGCGCCGCCGACCTCTACCGCCAGGCCTGCGAGGCGGGGGACATGCTGGCGTGCGTCAATCTCGGAGTCATGTACGAGGAGGGCAACGGCGTCTTCCAGGACGAGGCCCAGGCCATGGCCCTCTACCGCCGCGCGTGTGATGGCGGGGAGGAGCTAGGCTGCACGAATCTCCAGCGGTTCAGCGAGCAGCCCTGAACGCCACCGCCGCCTGGTTGTAGCCGACGCCGGAGCCCACCAGCACGACCAGATCTCCGGGCTTGACCTTTCCCTTCTGCCTTGCGTCGTGGAGGGCCATGGGGACGCAGGCGGAGCCGGTGTAGCCCCAGTCCTCCATGATGGTGTGGGTCTTCTCCATCGGCAGGCCCAGGTCGCCCATCACCAGCTCGATCGAGGGCTTGCGCACCTGGGTGAAGATCAGCAGGTCGATGTCTCCGATCTCGAAGCCCCCCTCTTTCGCCAGACGCCGGACGAGCCGCGGCCAGCCTTCGTGGTTGACCTCGGGGGGATAGCGCTCGATCAGCTGGACGCGCGTCCGGCCCTCCCGCACCGACTCCTCGCTCGCCGGCTCGGCGGTGCCGCCGGAGTAGATCCCCCAGTGGCGCGCGTAGGCGCCATCCGCCTGGAAGGCGGCGTTCAGGAACCCCGGCTCGTCCGACGGCTCCAGCACCGCGGCGCCGGCGCCGTCGCCGTAGAAGAAGACCATTGGGTCGTCCGTGCCGGCCAGCCGGTGCATCAGGTAGACGCCCACCACCAGCACGGTCTTCAACGCGGGGTTGGCCGCGATCAGCCCGGCGGCCGTGGCGAAGCCGGTCGGGAAGGAGGCGCAGGCGCAGCCGACGTCGAAGGTGCCGGCGTTCTTCGCCCCCAGCTTGCCCTGGAGGACCACCGAGGTGGCCGGCGTCAGGTAGTCCGGCGAATCGGTTCCCAGAACGATCAGGTCGACGTCCTCGGGTCCCCGGTCCGCCGCCTCCAGCGCCTGTCGCGCCGCCCGCAGCGCGAGGTCCGAGGTGGCCCAATCGTCCGGCACCCACCAGCGGCGGCGGATGCCGGTCGAGGCCTCCATCTTGGCCACGAACTCCCCGGAGCCGGGGAAGAGCTCGCGCAGCCGGTCGTTCGAGACCTCCCGCTCGGGGAGGTAGGAGCCGGTGGAGACGAGGGACGCGTAGCGGGCCATGGAGACTCTCTCTCAGGCGGCGGATTGCGAGTCGAGAAAGCCGTGAAGGATCCGCGCCAGATCGCCCGACCGCTCGATGACCAGGCCGTGGCCCACGCCCGGCACGACCTCCAGCCGCGCGCCGGGGATGGCCGCCGCCAGGGCCCGCGAATGCTCCAGGGGAAAGGTCTGGTCGAGCTCGGCCGCCACCACCAGGGCCGGCGCCCGGATTTTGGAAAGGTACGGCTCCGGGTCGGCGACCTCCAGCGCGGCGAGGATGCCTGCCACGCCGCGGAACCAGACCGGCGGCAGGGCGGCGACCCACTGGCGCTGGAAGGCGAGCGCCATTTTCTGCGCCTCGCGCCAGGCCTCGGTATACATCGGCGGCACGATGCGGTCGAACACCCGGGCGCCGTCCCCTCCGTCCGCTGCCGCCAGCGCGTCCTCTCTCACGCTCGCGGTCGCCTCCCGCGTCTCCTCCGTGATCCGGTCGGTGGTGGTCACCGCCGCCAGCGAGATCACCCGCTCCGGGTGCCGGGCCGCGAGCAGCAGCCCGACCAGACCGCCGAAGGAGACGCCGATGACGTGCGCCCTCTCGATCCCGAGGGAGTCCAGCAGCTCGATCACGTCCGCCACGTGGACCTCGAGCCGGGGCTCGGGCTCGCCCGGGGAGAGGAGCTGGCCGAGGAAGTCGCACCGCACCACCCGGTAGGAGGGCTCCAGGACGCTGGCGACCGGCTGCCAGGCGGCCATGGTCATCAGGCCGCCGTTGAGCAGCAAGACGGGCTCGTCTCCTTCGCCGTTCACCGAGTACGCGATCATTCCCTCACCTCCGCCCGCGCATCGTATCGCGCCCGCAGCTCCCCCTTGACGACCTTGCCGTAGGGCGTCCGCGGCAGGGCGTCGACGAAGACGAAGTCCCTGGGGATCTTGTACTTCGCCAGCCGCCCGGCGAGGAACTCCGCCAGCTCCTCGCCGCCGGTCCCTTCGTCGCGCGGGACCACGAAGGCGACGCCGACCTCGCCCCAGGTGGGGTGTGGGACCCCGACCACGGCGGCGTCCCGGACCTTGGGATGGAGCATCAGCTCGCCCTCGATCTCGGCCGGGTAGACGTTGACGCCGCCGCTGATGATCATGTCCTTCTTGCGGCCGGCGATGGTGTGGAAGCCCTCCGCGTCGCGCCGCGCCAGGTCGCCCGTGTGGAACCAGCCGTCCGCGTCGAGCGCGGCGGCGGTCGCCTCGGGGTTGTTCCAGTAGCCGCGGCAGACGTGGGGGCCGCGCAGCCAGAGCTCGCCGACCTCCGAAGGCGGCACGTCGCGCCCCTCGTCGTCGACCAGCCGGGCCTCGGTGAACATCAGCGGCTTGCCGATCGAGCCGGCGTGGGCGGCCGACTCCTCGACGGTCATGGCGAAGCAGTTGACCCCCACCTCGGTCAGGCCGTAGCCCTGTTTGAAGACCACTCCGCGGCGCTGGTACGCCTCGATCAGATAGCGCGGCAGCGGCGCTCCGCCGCTGATCAGCCAGCGCACGCGCGACAGGTCCGCCGTCGCGAAACCGGGGTCCTCCAGGAGCAGCTTGTAGATCGTCGGCACGCCGAGGATCACGGTGCAGCCTTCGGCCTCGACGGTCCGCCAGACCTCCGCCGCGTCGAAGCCGCGGTGCAGCACGACGGTGCCGCCGATGGTGAAGATCGGCACCAGGAAGGCCGCGAGGCCGCCGGCGTGGTAGAGCGGCGTGAAGACCGGGCTGACGTCGTCCTCCCGCAACTGCCAGCCGGCGACGGTGTTGTAGCCGTTCCAGATCACCTGGCGGTGGGGGATCATCACCCCCTTGGCCTTGCCCGTGGTGCCCGAGGTGTAGAGCAGGCAGTGGAGGTCTTCGGGGCAGCGCCGCTCCGGTGCCCAGGGCGCGTCCGGAATCCTGGCAACGAGGTCGCCGTAGGTCTCATCGCTTCCCGCCGGGTCGAGCGCCACCCAGCGGAGACCCGGCATCAGCTCCTGGACCGCGCGCGCCGTCTCGGCGTGCTCTTCGCCATACATCACGGCTGCGGGCGCGGCGCCCTCGAGGATGCCGGCCAGCTCGTGCGGCGTCAGCCGGGTGCCCAGAGGGACCAGGATGACGCCCGCCTTGGGCGCGGCGAAGAAGGCGTCCAGGATTTCGACGCGGTTGTCCGCCAGGATCGCCACCCGGTCGTCGCGGCCCACGCCGAGCACCTCGCGCCAGACCCGGGCGCAACGCACGGCGCGGGCGTCCAGCTCGGCGTAGGTGAAACGCTCGCCGGTGGGGACGTAGACCAGCGCCGTCTTCTCCGGCGTCAGCCGGGCGCGCTCGCCCAGGAGGTCGCCGAAGCTCATGAGCTACGTCCCGACGACGATGCCGCCGTCGACCGACAGCACGGCGCCGTGGACGAAGCCCGCGGCGTCCGAGGCCAGCCAGAAGTAGGCCTCGGCGATGTCCTCGGGCTCTCCCATGCGGCCGATCGGGGTGTGCTCGACCATGGCGGCCAGCACCTTCTCCGGCATGGCCTTGACCATCTCGGTGGCGATGAAGCCGGGCGCCACGGCGTTGACGCGGATCTTGTAGCGGCCCAGCTCGCGCGCCCAGGTGCGGGTCATGTTGATCACGCCGGCCTTGGTGGCGGCGTAGTTGGTCTGGCCGAAGTTGCCGTAAAGGCCGACGACGGAGGAGGCGTTGAGGACCACCCCTCCCCCGCCGGCGATCATGTGCGGCACGACGGCGCGGGTGCAGAGGAAGACCCCTTTCAGGTTGACCGAGACCACGGCGTCGAAGTCCCGCTCGCTCATCTCGGAGAGCTTCCGGCCCTCCTTCCACTTGACGAGCTGGCCGTCGCGCAGGATCCCCGCGTTGTTGACCAGCACGTCGATCCTCCCCCAGCGTTGGAGGACCTCGGCCACCGCCGCCTCGACCGCCGCGGCGTCGGTGACGTCCACTGCCTGGAACAAGGCCTCCTCACCGTCGGCCTCCTGGACGTCCCAGACGGCGACCCGGGCGCCGTCGCGGGCGAAACGGCGGGCGGTGGCCCGGCCGATGCCGGCGGCCCCGCCCGTGACGATCACGACCCGCGGGGCTCTACTCAAAACACCCACCGCAGCCCGAGCTGGATCTCGCGGCCCGGCAGCGTCGCCCGCGCCCTGCCGAAGTTGGGGTTCGGCACCACGGGCAGCCTCGGGTTCGCCAGCGTCGGTCCGGAGAGGAACTGGGCGCTGTCGATCGAGTTGACGTCGTAGTTGACCGTATTGAGGACGTTGAAGCCCTCCACGATGAGCTCCAGCCGCTGGTCGGCGAAGAGCTGGAAGCCCTTGGCCAACCGCAGGCTGAGCTGGCGGAACGGCGGGCCGTCCTCGCTGTTGCGGCCGACGCCCAGCGGCCGGTCGGAGTTCTTGCCATCGCCGTTGAAGTCGTAGCCGAGCCGGTGGTTCCAGGGCTGGCCGGAGCCGTACTCGTAGATCGGCGCCAGCGTGAACTGCCAGGGGAGATGGAAGACGCCGGTCAGCACGAAGCGGAAGCGCTCGTCGCCGCGGCTGCGCCCGAACTCGGCGTCGATGTCCGACGGGTCGTTCGGATAGCCGAACGGGAACTCAGGGCTGAAATCGTCCCCGGTGTTCTTCTTGTCGGCGACCGTCACCGACGCGGTGAGCAGGTCGCTGCGGCGCAGGTTGCCGTTGAGCCGCAGGATCAGCGCCTTGTACTCCGACCGCCCCTCGTTGGTGTACATGTTGATCTGGTTGTACTGCCGGTTCAGGCGGACCGGGTTGGCGTTGCCGCCGAAGTTGACGTCGCGGATGACGATCTCGTTGTCGCCCTCGACGTAGAGCCCTTCGACGTCGAGCAGGAAACCGCGGAACAGGGTGCGGGTCATCCCCAGGCTCGCCTGGACCGATTCCGGCGTCTCGAGCTCCGGCCCGATCAGCGAGATGTCGGGCTGGAGCAGGATGCCGGTGTTGCGCGGGTTGTTCGGGTCGAGCACGAACGGCGGGGTGGTCAGGCCGAAGAGCAGGCCGTTGACCCGGGTGCGCGAAACCCGGCCGGTGATGCCGTTCTGCTGCCGCTCGATGCCCGCGGGGATCAACAGGTAGCGGCCGTTGAACAGTCCCACGCCGCCGCGGAACACGTTGCGGCCGTCGCCGGTGGCGTCGAACGAGAACGCGGCGCGCGGCTGGACGTCGTTGGTGTCCTTCTCGCGCGGCTCCGGGATCAGCGGGTGGGTGAAGCCGGGGTTGTTGCCGCCGTCGTCGAGGTCGTAGCGCGTGCCGAGGTTGAGCGTCAGGCGCGGCGACAGCCGCCACTCGTCCTGCAGGAACACGGCGTAGCGCGTGGTGTCGTAGGTCACGTCGCTCGACCCTTCGCCGTAGAGGTAGGCGACCGGGATGGCGCGGGTATCGTTCAGATAGGTGAAGAGCCCGGTCTGGAAGGTGTCGATCCGCGAGCGCTCCTCGTGCCAGAGGAGGGAGCCGCCGATCTTGACGTCGTGCGATCCGCGCTTGCCGTCGCGGCTCCAGTGGAAGGTGTCGCGCAGCTCGGCCTGCTTGCCTTCGCCCAACAGGTGGCCGAGGATGTTGCCGCCGGTCTGCAGCGTGTTGCCGGAGGAGAACCACTCGGCGGTGGCGGTCGAGTTGAGCGGCTCGTCGAACTTGCGGGTGCCCGCCTGGAGGCGCAGCTCGTTGAGCGACCTGGCGCTGAGGACCGCGATGTCTTCCAGCGTCAGGTTGTAGTTGTCCCGGTTGAGCTGCTGGCCGTAGGACTCGTCGGCGATGCCGCCGACGCGGAAGTTGTCCTCGCGATAGCGCTCGCCCACGAAGCTCGCGGAGAACGTGTTCGACTCGCCCAGCTCGTGGTCGAGCTTGGTGAACGCGAGCGTCTGATCAAACGGATGCTCGACGTCGTCGGCGCGCGAGACGTAGGCGCCGCCCGGCCGGAAAAAGGTGACGTTCTCCTCGTCGATCCGCTCGAAGGAGACGAAGAAGTGGGTCTGGTCCTGCCGGATCGGGCCGCCGAAGGTGAAGCCGGCCTGGGAGCGGGAGAAGTCCGCCCCTTCCAGCTCCAGCGCGCCCGGCTCGCGCAACGAGTCGGCGCGGTAGAAGCCGAAGGCATTGCCGCCATAGCGGTTGGTGCCGCCGCGGGTGACGATCGACAGGGCGCCGCCGGCGGTGCCACCGATCTCCGCGTCGTAGCGGCTGTTGATCACCCGGAACTCGCCGATCGCGTCCTGGCTGAAGCGGATCTTGGAGAGCCCCAGGGCCGGGTCGGTGAAATCGACCCCGTTGACCAGGATCGTCGACTGGCTGGCGTTGCCGCCGGCGCCGATCACCGGGCCGCCGCCGATGAAACGGAAGGCGCCGCGCTCGCGCTGCACGCCGGGCGCGATGAAGGCCAGCCGCTGGAAGTCGCGGTCGGGCACCGGCAGCGCCTGGATCTGCTCGGGGACGATGTTGGTCGAGCTGTCGGTCTTGTAGACGTCGACCAGCGGCACCTCGGTGCTGACGGTGATCGATTCCGAGACCGCGGCCGGGCTCATGTCGACGCGGAGCTGCGCCGCCTGGCCGACGCGCAGCACGAGGGGCTCCCGCTGCACGGGCGCGAACCCGTCGAGCTCCAGCCCAGCACGATAGGTGCCCGGGGGCAGGGCCTGGACCGTGGCGCCGCCGTTCTCGCCGGTCACGGACTGCCGGCGGAAGCCGGTCTCCACGTTCTCGAGGGTCACGGTGACGCCGGGCAGCACTTCGCCGCCGGCGCCGGTGACCAGGACGTCGACGCTCGCCGTGCTGAGCTGCGCCAGCGACGGGGCCGCGCCCGGGAGCGCCAGCATCAGGGCACAGGCCAGCTGCCGGACCGCGCGCCGTCGGGCGGGGGGCCCGCTCATTGTGGACATGATGTCTCCTCCTCTTCGCGTCGCTCGGGACGCGGTTCCGAAACGGTTGGATCGCTTTCGTGCCGCGGCACGAGCCCGAAGCGCAGGATCTTCGAGAACTCGTCGACCGCCTGGCGCGGGTCGAGGCCGAAGTGCATGGGGACGCCGAAGCACTTCTCGACCGTGAAGTAGTAGAAGAACCAGCGGGTGGCGAGCATCACGGCCACCAGCGGGTCGACCTCCCCCAGCTCTCCGGACTTCTCCAAGTCCTGGAAGCGCTCGGCGTACGCCGCGGCGAACCGATCGGCCATGCGCTGGTAGAAGGCCTTGATGTGCTTGCCCTTGAACTCGATGACGTCGATGTAGATCAGCAGGATGTGGAGCGAGTTGTCCTCGACCACCTTGGCGATGGCCGCCGCCATCTCTTCGAGGTCGTCCGGGAAACGGGCCGCGGCGAAGACCTTGTTGAGCGGCAGGTCGGGGTCCATCAGGACCTCCCAGTACTGATCGATCAGCCGCTGGAAGATGGTCTCCTTGCTGCCGAAGTGGTGGTAGAGGTTGCCCACCGACAGCCCCGACCGTTTCGCGATCTGCCGCATGGAGGTGGCGCGGTAGCCTTGCCGCGAGAACAGCGCCAGCGCCGCCTTGAGGACCTTCCGCGTCGAGAGGTCCGACTTGTCCGCCTGGGTCCGTGGCCGTCTTGCCATGATGCGCTCCATACAGAACGAGCGTTCGGTATTTTTGGAGATCCTAGGAGGGATGCGGAACGGTTGTCAAGCGGCGGCTCTCCTATCCTCCCGCCCGCTCTCTGTGGTTGAATCCCGCCCCATGCCGGAGAAGCTCCCGCGCGTCGCGGCGGTCGTCGTCAATTACAACGGCAAGGACATCACGCTCCAGGCCCTGGCGAGCCTGCGGGGGATGACCTACCCCGCCTTCGACCTCGTCCACCTCGACAACGCTTCGACTGATGGGTCGTACGAGGCGGTCGCCGCGGCGCTCCCGGACGTCCTGCAGGTGCGGGTCGAGGTCAACAGGGGCAGCTCGTCAGGGTACGCGGCGGGGTTCCAGTGGGCTTTCGCTCACGGCTACGACTACGTGCTGCTGTTGAACAACGACATCGAGGTCGAGCCCGGCATGCTCACCGAGATGGTCCGGGCCGCCGAGTCCGACTCCGCCATCGGGTGCGTGGGTCCCAAGTGCTACTTCCACGGCGACCGGCGGCGCCTCTGGTCGGCGGGCGGCATCCTGCGCTTCCGCGAGTCCATCACCACCGAACGCGGCTATGGCGAGATCGACGACGGCCAGTACGAAGAGGATGCCGAGGTCGACTACATCAACGGCTGCGCCATCCTGATCCGCCGCGCCGCGGCCGAGGCCGCCGGTGGTTGGGACCCGGTCTTCTTCATCTGCGTCGACGACGCCGACTTCTGCACCCGGGTCAAGCGGCGGGGCTTCCGGTGCGTCTACGCGCACCGCGCCATCCTCTATCACATGGTGGCCTACACGACGGGCGGCTACAGCCCGGGGCGGAACTTCCAGTTCGGCAAGAGCAGCACGATCTACGTCCGGCGCTACGCCGGACCCTGGCAGTGGGCCAGCTTCCTCGCCTTCTCCGCCGCCGCCTTCGCGGTCGCCTACGTCCGCGAGCTGCGGCGCGGCAACCAGCAGGCGGCGGTGGCCAAGCTCAAGGGAATCCGGGCGGGGCTGCGCGAGAGGGTCCCGCCGCCGCCGGCCCTTGGCGGATAGCCAGCGATTCAGCGCCCGGCATCCGTTCCGGATCGGCGTTCCTCCAGGCCTGCCGGAAGGTCTCCCAGGCGGCCGCCGCCTCTTCGAGGTTCCCCTCGGCCGCCCAGGTGCGGGCGATCCCTTGGAGGGCATGCCCGTTGCGCGGGCGGAGCTTCAGGGAGTGCCGCCAGGCTTCGCGCGCCTCCTGCCAGCGGCCCGCCCGCTCGTAGACCCCGGCCAGGGTCTCGACCACCGGACGGGTATAGTGCGGCGGCTCCCAGTAACCCAGGTCGCGCTCCCATTCGACCGCCTTCCGGAGATCCTGGATCGCCTGGTCATACCGTCCCTCCAGACTGGCGAAGCCGCCCCACAGCTCCAGGAGGTTCACCCTCAGGATCTTGAGCGCGGTGTTGAAGTACCAGTCGGAGCCGACCGTGGGAGTCGCGTCGGAGAGCCTCTTCACCAGCGCGTCAAGCTCGCGGGCCTGGGCCCTGACCGCCGCGGCGTCGCCCCGGGCGATGGCGGCCATGCCGCGCGCGTACGCCAGGGTGCCGGCCTGGTAGTCCCGGGCCAGCGAGCCTTCGGCCGGCGGGGCCTGCGCCGCCACGGCCTCCAGGCTGCGGGCGGCCTCGTCCCAGAG
>JBKKAU010000122.1:0-1786 GCA_046714475.1 Thermoanaerobaculia bacterium | reverse complement strand
GCTGGGACCCGAGGCCGCCGCCCGGCTGCGTGGTCTGCTCGGTCTCCGCGAAGAGCTCGCCGCCGCGTTTCCCGAGGTCCAGCTGAGCGTCGATCTCGCCGAGTTCGCGCACCAGAGCCTCGATCCGCGCCTGGCCTCGATGGGCGGCGAGCGGCCCTATTACGACGGGCTGGTCTTCCGCGCCTATGTTGGCGCTGTCGGAGCCATGGCGCTGCCGGTCGGGGGAGGAGGGCGCTACGACCGGCTGTTCCGCAGCCTCGGCGCCGAGGTGCCGGCGGTCGGTTTCTCGCTGGGGCTCGACCGGCTGCCGCAGCCGGAGGAGACCAGGGCGTGATCCGTCTGGCCCTGCCCAAGGGGCGCAACCTGGAGGCGGCCCTCGCCGCCTTCCGTGCCGCGGGGCTGGGCCTCGACGGTCTGGAGGCCGCCGGCCGCAGCCTGCGTACGGAGCTGCCGGACAGCGGCGTCGAGGTGCTGTCGCTCAAGGACTGGGACCTGCCGCTCTACGTCGAGCACGGCATCGCCGACTGCGGCATCGTCGGCAGCGACGTGCTGGAGGAGCTGGACGGCGACCTGCTGGTGCCGGTCCGGCTGCGCGAAGGCCGCAGCCGGCTGTCGCTGATCGGCCGTTCGCCGGAGCCGCCGCCGACCGGCGGCCAGGTGCGGCTCGCCACCAAGTACCCGAACACGGCGCGCCGCGTGGTCGCCACCCGGCCCTGGGGGGCGGAGATCTTCAAGCTCTCCGGCTCGGTCGAGCTGGCGCCGGTGCTCTATCTCGCCGACCTGGCCCTGGACATCGTCCAGACCGGGCGGACGCTGGTCGAGAACCATTTAGTAGAGGTGGAGGTGGTCGCCGAGGTCGCCGCCTGTCTGGTGGTCAACCGCGCCTCGTTCCAGCGTCATCGCGCCCGGTTCAACGACTGGATCGGCCGTCTGGAAGCGGCGGGGGTGGTGTCGTGAGCGGACCGCTGACGGTGGTGAAAGCCGGATCGCGGGCAGGCCGCAGAGTGATCGAGCGGCTGGCCCGGCGCGGCGAGTCGGTGCTCGACGCCAGGACGCTCGTCAAGGCGGGCCGGATCGTCGATCAGGTACGCCGGCGCGGCGACCGCGCGCTGTTGAAGCTGGCGCGCCAGCTCGACGGCGCCGAGGCCGACTCGGCCGCCGGGCTGGCCCTGGAACCCCGGCCCGAAGACGCCGACCGCTCGCTCCTGCCGTGCGGATTCCCCGAGGCGCTGGAGCAGGCGATCGCGGCGGTCGAGCGCTTTCACCGGCCGCAGGTCCGGAGCGGCTATCGGCTGGAAGCCGACGGCGTCGAGCTGGTCGAGTCGATCACCCCGCTGAAGAGGGTCGGCGTCTATGTGCCTGGCGGCCGGGCGAGCTATCCGTCGACCGCGGTGATGACGGTGGTCCCGGCCCGGGTGGCCGGCGTGCGCGACATCGCGGTCGCCACCCCGCCTGGCTCGTACCGCGGCAACGCCGCCCTGCGCTACACCCTGGAGCGGCTGGGCGTGCGCGAGGTCTGGGGCATGGGGGGCGCGCACGCGGTCGCCGCTTTCGCTTACGGCACGGAGAGCATCGGCCGCGTCGACAAGATCGTCGGTCCCGGCAACGCCTGGGTTACGGCGGCCAAGAAGCTGGTGGCGGGCGACGTGGCGATCGACGGCATCGCCGGCCCCAGCGAAGTGGTGATCGTGGCCGACGCCGGCTCCGACCCCGGCGCGGTCGCGGCCGACCTGCTCGCCCAGGCCGAGCACGACCCCGATGCGCGGGCGGTTTTCATCACCACCAA
>JBKKAU010000121.1:0-5793 GCA_046714475.1 Thermoanaerobaculia bacterium | reverse complement strand
ACACCGAGGCCAGCGGCGCGCGCAACCTGCGCGCCTCTCTCGAGCGGGTTCTCGCGACCGGGGAGCCGGACACCATGGCCGTACAGAAGTACGACATCCGCCGGCCTCCGGAAAAAGGCGGCGGGTTCGAGGAGCGCTACTGGAGCCCGGTGAACTCACCCGTCTTCTCCGCTGCCTCCCAGATCGCTTACATCATCCACCGCGTCGAAGACGTCACCGATTTCGTTCGCCTGAAGCAACAGGGTATCGAGCAGACCGCGGAGCGCGACACCGAGCGCGAGCGGATCATCGAGGGGACCGGCGATGCGATCCTCGTCGTCGACCCCGAGGGCATGGTGCGGTTCGCCAATTCCGCCTCCGAGGCATTGTTCGGACGGCGGCGCCAAGCGATCCTCGGCAGCCCTTTCGGGTTCCCGGTGGTGGCCGGTGAGACCATCGAGCTCGATTTGCCCGGCGGTCGGGTGGCCGAAATGCGCGTCGTCGACCTGCTGTGGGAAGGCCGCACCGCCTACCTGGCCTCGCTCCGCGACATTACCGACCGCAAGGAGGCCGAGGACTCGGCGCGCCGCCTGTGGCGCGAGCGCACCGCGCGGGAAGAAAGCGAGAAGGAACGGCGGCGGCTTCAAGAGCTCCTGGCGCGCGCCCCAGCGGCGGTATTGACCACCCGCGGGCCCGATCACGTCTGCGTTTTCGCCAACCCGCGCGGCGCCGAGCTGGTTGGGGGGCGCGAGTTGCTCGGCCTGCCGCTCGCCGAGACCCTCGGGGAGCTCCGCGGCCAGGGTTTTCTCGAGGCCTTCGACCGGGCGTTCCGGGAGGGGACGAGCGGCGCCAGTCCCGAGCTCGAGCTGTCGCTCGCCGGCGCGCGGGGCGAGGAGGGGGGCGCCTGGCGTTGCGTCGACCTTACCTGGGAACCCCTCCATCATGATGGGCGGGTCGACGGGGTCATGTGCTTCGGGCATGACGTCACCGAGCAGGTGGCGACGCGACGGGTGCTGGAGCAGACCATGGAGCGGTTGCGCGAAGAGGAGCGCCGCAAGGACGTGTTCATGGCTGTGCTCGGCCATGAGCTCCGCAACCCGCTGGCGGGCATCGACGGCGGCCTGCGTCTGCTCGAAGCGGGCGCCGACGCGGATCGGGGCCAGTGGGCGCTGGCCATGATGCGCAACCAGGTGCGGCAGCTCACCGGACTGCTGGACGACCTGCTCGACGTCTCGAGCATCGCGCGCGGCAAGCTCGAGCTGCGGCGGCGAGTAGTCCCGCTCGCTCAGCTGGTCGAGGCCGCTACCGCGTCGACCGCCGCCCGGCTGGCCGACGCCGAGCAGCGCCTGGTCGTCTCTCTGCCCGACGAAGCCTTGCACGTCGACGCCGACCCGCGGCGGATCGAACAGGTGCTCGCCAACCTGCTGGTCAACGCTTCCAAATACTCCGATCCAGGAACCGAGATCCGCCTCGAAGTGCGCAGCGACGCGGAAGAGGCGGTCGTCGAAGTCAGAGATCAGGGCTCCGGCATCGCCCCGCAGATGATCGATCGCATCTTCGAGCCCTTCATCCAGGCGCCGCGCGAAGGCGGCACACCTTTGGCCGGCGGCCTCGGCATCGGGCTCACCCTGGTCAGGCAGCTTGCAGAGTTGCACGGGGGCTCGGCGATGGCCCGCAGCGCGGGGCTGGGCCGGGGCAGCACGTTCACCCTCCGGCTGCCGCTCGCCACGGAGGCGGCTCCGGAGGCGCCGGCCCAGCGCACCGCGGCGATCTCGCTGGCGGAGCGCAGGATCCTGGTCGTCGACGACAATCGCAACGCGGCGACGGCGCTCACCGAGCTGCTGAACCTCAGAGGCTGCAAGGCGCGAGCGGCCACCAGCGGCGGGGAGGCGCTAGCGGCAGCGAGCGAGGAGCCCTTCGACTCCGTCCTCCTCGACCTCGACCTCCCCGACATCACGGGCTACGAGGTCGCGATCCGCCTCCGTCGCCAGCCCGCCACCCGCCACCTGCTGCTCGTCGCCGTTTCCGGCTTCGGCGACGATCAGGCCCGCGAGCGCTCGCGCCAGAGCGGCATCGACCACCATCTGGTCAAGCCCGTCGAGATCGACGAGCTGCTGCGGGTCATCGCCAACGGCAACCCCGCCACCAGATAGGCGCGACAGATCATCGGAGTCAATCCCGCGGCGGCACCGCGGTCAGCAGCCCGCGGTCCCAGGCGACCTGGGATCGACACGCGCCCTCATGTCGCCGACTCGATTATGCTCTGCGGCATGCGGGTCCTGGCCATCCTCGCCACCTACAACGAGGAACGGTTCATCGGCGGCTGCCTGGAGCATCTCTTCGCCCACGGCGTCGAGGCGTACCTCTGCGACAACCAGTCGACCGACAGCACCGTCGCCATCGCCGCGCAATACCTCGGTGCCGGGCTGCGCGGCATCGAGCAGCTCCCCCGCGACGGCACCTACCGCTGGCGCGGCATCCTGCGGCACAAGGAGGCGCTCGCGGCAAAGCTCGCGGCGGACTGGTTCCTGCACCTCGACGCCGACGAACTGCCGCTGCCACCGCGATCCGGCCAGACTCTCGCCGAGGGTCTCGCCGAGGCCGACGCGAGCGGCTCCAACGCCGTGGAGTTTTCGGAGCTCACCTTCGTGCCGACGCGCGAGGCGCCCCACCACGACCACCCGGACTACCGCCGTACCATGCGCTGGTACTACCCGTTCGCCCCCGCCGCTCCGCACCTCGTGCGCGCCTGGAAGCGACAGGCCCAGCCTGTCGATCTCGCCAGCTCGGGGGGGCATGTGGTCAGCTTCCCCGGCCGGCGCCTCTGGCCCCGGCATTTCCGGCTGCGCCACTATCTCTTCCTCAGCCGTGAGCATGCGGTGCACAAGTACGTGGGGAGGGGCTACGATCCCGAGGAGGTCCGCGACGGCTGGCATGGCTGGCGCGCCACACTCGCCGCCGACGCCGTACGGCTGCCGTCACAGGCCGATCTGCGGACCGCCGACACCGACGATGACCTCGATTCGTCGTCGCCGCGCACGACCCACTGCCTGCTCTGGGAGAACCCCTGAGCAGGCCAGTCGTCCTCTGCATCGTCGATCGCCCACACTGGGCGCACGACCGCAAGACCGATGCGCTGGCGAGGACGCTCGTCGGCCCCTACGAGATCGTGAAGCGCTATCAGGCCGAGGTCTCCGCCGACGACCTCGAGCGCGCCGACTGCGTGCTCTTCTACTACTGGCTCCAGATCGAGCGGCTGAACCACCTGCGGGAGGTGCTGCGGCGTCGACGCGACCGCCTGGTCATCGGTATCTGCAGCCACTACGAGCTCGACGGCGCGTGGCGCGCTCCGGGGCTCGCCACGCTCGAGGAGCTGGCGCGCGCCGTGTTTGTGAACAACCGGCTCCTGCTCGAGGAGTTTGGGCCGCGCATCGGACGGCCGGTCTACCATACGCCTAATGGGGTCGACACCGAGTTCTTCCGACCCGCCGCGGCGGTGAGCCCGCCGGGGCCTTTGCGGATCGGCTGGGCGGGAAGCCTGACCAACCATGGAGCGGAGCACCGGGGGGTGCACGAGTTCATCGCCCCCGCTGTCGAGATGGTGGGAGGCGCGGAGCTGCGCCTGGCTGTCCGTGAGGAGAAGTGGCGCAGCCGTGAAGAGATGCTCGACTTCTACCACTCGCTCGACGTCTATATCTGCGCCAGCCATAGCGAGGGGACGCCCAATCCCTGTCTCGAGGCGGCCGCCTGCGGCCTGCCGGTGATCACGACGCGCGTCGGCAACATGCCCGAGTTGATCCGGGATGGAGAGAACGGCTTCTTCGTCGAACGAGACGTCGCCGACATCGCCCAAAAACTCGGGCGGCTGCGCGACGACTCCGAGTTACGGAACCGCCTGGGGCGGAACGCCCGCGCGGCCATCGAATCCTGGGACTGGCGGCGGCAGGCGGCCCACTATGATGCGATGTTGCGGGCGGTCCTGGGAGAGCGGCGGATCGCCTCGGGCGCTTAAGCCCGCGGCGGCACCGCGGTCACCAGCACGCGGTCCCAGTCGGGCTCGACGGTCGTGATGCCGCCGAGGAGGGACAACCCGATGCCGGCGACGCCGGTGAGGAACCCGGGGTCCCCCCGCCAGGTCAGCTCGCCCTGCTCGTCCGGGACATAGGCTTGAAAGCCAGCCATCCCCTGGTCCGTCCTCAAGGACAGCGTCCTCTCGAACCAGAAGCGGGCCGCCTCGCCGAGAGCGGGGTCGCCGCTCGCCTGGTAGAGGCGGTTGAAGATGTGGGCGTTACCGGCGGCGCCGTGGCAGAGACCGGCGTCGACCACCCCGGCGGTGTCGGCGGGCCGGGCCGCGGCGGTGCGGGCGGCCTCCAGGGCCTCCCTCTCCCAGGCCGGCTCGCCCGCGGCCCGGGCGGCGGCGAGCAGCGTGACGGCGATGCCGAGGTCGCCATAGCACCAGGCCAGGCGTGACGGCCCCGGCTCCAGTGCCCGGGCGACCGAGTAGGGGAACACCGAGCCCTTGTCAGGCTGCAGCTTCTGGGCGAGGACCCAATCGACAGCCCCTTTGAGCAGCCGCCGGGTCTCCTCCGGCGCGACGCCGGCCTCGACCACCGCGGCCAGCCACCCGATCACCCCCGGCACGCCGTGGGCGACGCCGACGTTGTAGTTGCCCTCCGGGAACTGCTCGCGCGTCTGCGGGATCATCAGCTCCGGCGGCGTCTTCCACGCGATCCCCTGCGGGGTCTCCTCGGCGAGCTCGGCGAGGCGGTCCAGGGTGCGCTCCACGCACTCCCGGCCGAGCGGCCGGGGCAGGCGCTCCACGGCATAGACGCCGAAGCCGGTGAGCCCGCTGATGAGGTCGTAGTCGCCGTACCAGGGAGAGCGGCCGAGGTGCTCGGCGAGCGCCGTGGCGATCTCCTCGCCGGGATCCTCGTCCTCCGAATCGATCAGCCGTCCCTGAAGGTGCTCGACTGTCCAGGCAACGCCGGAGAAACCGCTATAGAGCCCGGGAGGCGACTGCGACTCCCCCATTTCTCCGATCGCCCGCTCCAGCAGCTCCATCGCCTTCTCGTCGTAGCCCTGGTCGGGCCATGCCGATGCCATATAGGCGAAGAAAAGGGCCTGACCGGACGAACCGCCTGCCAGGGAGAACGGCGTCCGATATCGCATCGGCGCGTCCGGACGATGGTCGGGAGGGTTGGAGACCACCTCGCCGAGCGCCTGCGCGATCTCCTCGACCGAACGCCGCGCCTGGTCCGCCAGATCTCCTTCAAGGATCGGATGCCAGCTGTGGTTCTTTTCCATAGGGGCCTCAGTATCTCATGGGCTCATTATTCCCCTGATATCCTCGACTGCCATGCGCCGGCTGCGTCTGACCACCGCCGGGGAGAGCCACGGCCCCGGGCTCACCGCCATCCTCACCGGGATGCCCGCCGGGTTGCGGGTGGACTTCGAGCTGCTCGCCCGCGACCTCGCGCGGCGGCAGCACGGCTATGGCCGGGGACGGCGGATGCAGATCGAGAAGGACGCGGCCGAGGTGCGCGGCGGCGTCCGCGGCGGCGAGACGCTCGGCTCCCCCGTCGTCCTCTGGATCCCCAACCGCGACTACGCCAACTGGGAAGGGGTGATGGGACCCGAGCAGGTCGACCCGCGGCTCGCCGAGATCCGGCGGCTGAAAGCGCCCCGGCCCGGCCACGCCGATCTGGCGGGCGGGCTCAAGTACCTGCGGCGCGACCTGCGAGACATCCTGGAGAGGGCCTCGGCGAGAGAGACCACCGCCCGGGTCGCGGCGGGCGCTTTCGCCCGGATGTTGCT
>JBKKAU010000120.1:0-1018 GCA_046714475.1 Thermoanaerobaculia bacterium | reverse complement strand
GCGGGGACGTGGCGAAGGTGGGCGGCGTCGTCGAAGCAGGCGTCGAGCCCCCGGCCCCGCCCGGAAGCCGTCTCCTGCCGCTGGTCGACCTCTCCGGCCTGCCGGCCCGGCGGCGCGAGCCTGAAACCCGCCGGCTCGCCGCCGCCGAGACCCGGAGGCCGTTCGACCTCGCCCGGGGGCCGTTCCTGCGCGCCACCGCCCTGCGCCTCGGCGATCGGGGCGACCGCGGCGATCCCGGCGATCCCCGCGATCGTGGCGGCCGGGACCACGCGCTCTTCCTGACGGTCCACCACATCGTCTCCGACGGCTGGTCCGAAGCGGTGCTGGTGCGCGAGATGGCGGCGCTCTACCCCGCCTTTGCCGCCGGCCTCCCCTCGCCGCTGCCGGCGCTGCCGGTGCGCTATGCCGACTTCGCCCTCTGGCAGCGCGAGTCGCTCCAGGGGGAGCTGATCGAGACCCAGGTCGCCTATTGGCGCGGCGCGCTGGCCGGCGCGCCCGGGCGGCTGGACCTGCCGGTCGACTTCCCCCGGCCGCCCGTACCTTCCGGCCGCGGGCGGCTCCATGTCCTCGAGGTCCCCGAGGCCACGGCGGACGCCGTGCGCGCCCTCTGCCGCCGCGCCCGCACGACCCCGTTCATGGTCCTGTTCGCCGCCTTCGGGACCCTCCTCGGCCGGCTCGCCGGACAGGACGACGTCCTGGTCGGCACGCCGATCGCCAACCGCACCCGCACCGAGACCGAAGGGTTGATCGGCTTCTTCGTCAACACCCTGGTGCTGCGGGCTGACCTCCGGGGAGGGCCCACGGGCCGCGAGCTGCTGGCCCGGGTGCGCGAGGCGGCGCTCGGCGCCTACGCCCACCCGGCCCTGCCCTTCGAGCGGCTGGTGGAGGCGCTGCGGCCCGACCGCCAGGAGGGCCAGAACCCCATCTTCCAGGTGGTGTTCGCGCTGCAGAACGCCCCTCTCGGCCGCTTGGAGCTGCCGGGCCTCTCCCTCGCTCCGGTGGAGCACGACGCCAGGAC
>JBKKAU010000119.1:0-11627 GCA_046714475.1 Thermoanaerobaculia bacterium | reverse complement strand
GGGCGGGCCGGTGGGCCGCCCGGGCGGCGAGGTCGCCGGCGGCGCGGGCCAGCGCCACCCGCTCGCGACGCTCGGCGCGGGAGAGGCCGGCGAAGACCATGGGCAGCTCCACGTTCTCGGCGGCCGTGAGCCGGGGGACCAGGTGGAAGGACTGGAAAACGAAGCCGATCAGATGCCGCCGGACGTCGGTCAGCTCCTCGTCGCCGAGCTTTCCGACCGCGCGGCCGTCGAGCCAGTAGGAGCCGGCGTCGGGGCGGTCGAGGCAGCCGAGGATGTTGAGCAGGGTCGACTTGCCGGAGCCGGAGGGGCCCATGATCGCCACGTGCTCGCCGGGTCGGATGTGCTCCGAGACGTCGACCAGGGCATGCACCGGCTGGCCGCCGAGCTGGTAGGTCCGGGAGACCCCTTCGAGACGGATCACGGCGATCTGCCGGGTTCGGGGGCGGGTTCGCGGGTCGTCGTCACCTCGGCCCCCGCCCGGATCTCCGGCCGGTCGAGCGAGACCACGACCTCGGCGCCCGGGGAGAGCCCGTCCAGGACCTCGGTCCAGTCCCAGTTGCGCAGGCCGACCCGGAGCTGCCGCTCGACCAGCACGCCGTTCTCCGCCGCCAGCACCTTGCCGCCTTCGATGAGGGCGGGGGTGGGGACGCGCAGGACGTTGCCGCGGACGTCCAGGATCACCTCCGCGTCGGCGGACGTGCCGGGCAGGAGCCGGACCGCTTCGGGCAGCGCGTCGAGCTCCACCTCCACGTCGACCGTCCGGTTCTGCTCCTCGCGGTCGAGCACGAACGGCGCTACCGGGGATACGTGTCCCTGTACCTGGCGGCGGGGGTTGTAGTCCATGGTGACCCGCGCCGGCTGGCCCGGCCGTATGCGCGCCGAGTCGACCTCGTCCATGGGCGCGCTGACGTAGAGCGAGCCGGAGTCGATGATGTCGATCGCCGCCGGCACCATCATGGCCGGCGGCGCCGGGGTGGTCCACACGCCGACCTCGATGGTGAGGTTGGCGATCACCCCGGAGAACGGGGCGCGGAGCACGGTCTGGTCAAGCTCCCGCGTGGCGAGGTCGATCGCCGCCCGGCTCTGCTCGACGCCGGCGCGCCCCGCCTGGCAGCCGGCCGCGGCGCCCTCGGCCGCGCTCTGCGCCTGGTCGAGGAGATCGGTCGAGACGATGCCTTCGGCGGCGAGCTTGCGCAGGCGTCCGGCCTCGCGGCGGGCGCGATCGGCGGCGACGCACTCGCGCCGGCGTTGCGCCTCGGTGGCCTGGAGCTCGCGGCGGGCGAGCCCGATCCGCCCCTGGAGCACGCTCGGGTCCAGCCGCAGCAGCACCTCCCCGGCCTCGACCCGCTCGCCTTCGCGGTGCGTGATCTCGATGACCCGGCCGCCGACCTGCGGGGAGAGCTGGGCCCGCCGGCGGGCCTTGACCGTCCCGGCCCGCGAGTTGGTCACGGTCTCCTCGACCTGCCCGCGCGACGCCTCCGTGACCCGCACCTCGATCGGCTTCGGGGCGAGCACAGTCGCCCGCAGGGCGAGCCCCGCCGCGACGACCGCCAGGACGATCGCGAGCCGTATGATCCAACGCCGCATGGCGGCAAATGTATCATCATGCCCCTGGAGGCCCGCTGGAAGGAGGGGGTGACATGTTTCGCCATCTGCTGATCCCGGTCGATTTCACGGAGAAGAACGAGGCGGCGCTGGCCGCGGCGGTCCAGACGCTGCAAGGGCGCGGGGAGGGCGAGATCACGTTGCTGCACGTCATCGAGACGATCGAGCACCTGGAGTTCGAAGAGATGCGGGACTTCTACCGCGGGCTCGAGACACGGGCCGCGGCGAAGATGTTCGCGATGGAGGAGAAGATCGCGCCTTCGGAGGTCCCGGCCCGTCACGAGATCCTCTTCGGCAAGCGGGCCGAGACCATCGTGCGCTACGCCGAGGATAACGGGGTCGACCTGATCGTCCTCTCCTCCCACAAGGTCGACCGCGACCACCCCGCCCTGGGCTGGGGCACCATCAGCTACCGCGTCGCCATCGTGGCGCGCTGCCCGGTGCTGCTGGTGAAGTGATGCTCCGCGCCATCGCCAGGACCTACCGCGAGGCCTACTCGGGCCTGCCGCGGCCGGTGTGGCTGCTCGCGGTGGCCACGCTGGTAAACCGGAGCGGCACCATGGTGCTGCCGTTCCTCATCCTGTTCCTCACCCAGGAGCGGGGGTTCACGACGACGGAGGCCGGCCGGCTCCTCGCCCTCTACGGCCTGGGGGCGATGGCCGGGTCGTGGATCGGCGGCTGGCTTTGCGACCGCTTCGACTCCAGGCGGGTCATGGGCTGGACCCTGGCCCTGACCGGCGTCGGGTTCCTGCTCGTGGGCATGGCCGAGAGCCGGATCTGGACCGCGATCCTGATCGTCGCGGTGAGCATCGTCGGCGAGGCTTTCCGGCCGGCGAGCGCCGCGGCCTTCGCGGCGGCGAGCGGTCCGGCCAACCGCACCAAGAGCTTCGCCCTCCACCGTCTGGCGATCAACGTCGGCATGACCCTGGGCCCCGCCCTCGGCGGCTTCCTGGCGCTCTACGACTACTTCTGGCTGTTCGTCGTCGACGGCGCCACCTGTCTCGCCGCCGCGGCGCTGCTGCGGCTCTTCTTCCCCGCGGTCCAGGCGGTGCCGGAGACCGCGCCGGCCGTGGCGGCCGCGGGGGGCGGGTCGCCCTGGCGGGACGGTCCCTTCCTCGCGATGATGGTGCTCATCTTCCTGATGGCCAGCGTCATCTTCCAGGAGATCAGCACCCTCTCGTTGTCGTTGCGCCGCGACTTCGGCTTCACCGAGGACCGGATCGGCCTCACCTATTCGGTCAACACGCTGATGGTCGTGCTGTTCGAGATGGTGCTGGTCCATGCGTTGGCTACGCGCGATCCGCTCAAGGTGTCGGGGGTGGGAGGCTTCCTCTTCTGTCTCGGGTTCGGCCTGCTCCCGCTGGGCTCCGGCTTTGCCCACGTTGCCTTCGCCGTGATGGTCCTGTCGGTCGGCGAGATGATGTCGATGCCGATCCTCGCGGGCGTCGTGGCCAACCGGGCGGAGGAGGGGAGCCGCGGGCGCTACATGGGGCTCTACATGCTGGCGTTCTCGGCCGCCTTCGTGTCGGCGCCGCTTGCCGGGACCTGGATCTACGAGCGCTGGGGGTACAAGGTCCTCTGGTTCGGCTGTGGCGCCCTCGGCCCCCTGCTCTGGGCGGGGTTTCACGCCCTCTCCGCATTTATGAAGCGGGACCGGAGCCGCGTTGACGCCGCGCCCGCGGCGGCGTAAAGAAAAGGGCGCCATGAATGGCGCCCCTACATGCCTGCGTCCCGACCCGTGTAGGGCGCGATTCATCGCGCCCTACCGGGACGGCTCTCCCGGATCGTGGACTTCCAGCTTGCGGTAGGCCCGGTTCCAGTAGATCAGCGGCGGCAGCTCGGGCTCGGGGACGCTGCTGGCGTGCACTTCGCCGACATAGATGGTGTGGGAGCCCGCCGGGTAGCGGGCGTGGATGCGGCAGTCCAGCCAGGCCAGCGCGTCCACCAGGACCGGAGCGCCCGTGACCGCCGTGCTCCAATGGCCGAGCGCGAAGCGGTCCTCGTCCTTGGTCCAGGCGAAGCGGTTCGACAGGTCCGCCTGGTCCTCGCGCAGAATGTTGACGGCGTAGACCGCGCCGTCCTCCTGGAGCAGCGGGTACGCCCGGTGGCGGTTCTCGATGATCACCATGATCAGCGGCGGATCGGCCGACACCGAGGTGAAGGCGGAGACGGTCAGGCCATGGATCTGCTCTCCCGCACGGATGGTCACGATCGTGACCCCCGCGGGGAAGTGGCGCAGCACGTTTTTGAACTCGTCGGACGAGATCACCTCAGGCTCCTTGACCGGTGTGGCCGCTCGGCGGCGCGGGCGAGATTCTCCCACAACCTGCGCGATTTCTCGATGCGAGCGCATGGCACCGCCCTTGCAAATCCAGGGTTTCAAGTGCCGATCTCGGCCGGGCAGTCCGACCGGGAGATCCAACCGACCAGCTTCCCCGTGACGGCTTGCGGGCTTCGAGGAGACATCATGGCCAAGATCAACAAGCGGAGCATCAAGGGTCTGTTGAACCAGCGCGTGCGGGTCGGTTTCATGACCCTGCCTCTCTGGATCGTGGGCGCGGCCTTCGTGGGCCGCAAGCTGATGGCGCGCCGCCGCCGCTACGCCTGAGCCCCGGCCGGGGCGCGCCCCGGTGCGCCCCGCTTCCGTCCCCTCCTCCGCGTCTCTCTCCGCTGGATTTCTTTCCTCACCCGGCGCCGCCCTTTACTGTGGCGTGCGTACCATCTAAGCTCTAGCCGCGGATTCCGACGACTTTCAAGGAGATGGCGGGCATGGCTTGGCCGGGCACAGTCTGTGTGGGGTGTGGCGTGTTGCTGTGGCTGATGTCGGCGGTTCCGATCCGGGCGGCCGAGGAAGCGCCCCTGGAAGAAGAGGTGTCGGAAGACTCCGGCCTCCGCCTAGAGTGGGGTCTGGAGGTCAAGACCCACTACCGCGACAGCGACCTCAACCAATTCTCCGTGCCGTTCGGGTTCGGCGAGGAGCAGCTCCCCCTGGGGCAGACCGCCGGGTTTGAAGAGACGGTCAACGCCGGCTCCCATTTCGAGGTCTCCACCGCCACGCTGCTGCTCGACGCCGTCTGGAGCGAAGGGCTGCGGGCGCACGGCAAGATCGACTTCATCGACCTCTACGACCGCAACCCGACGTCGAGCGATAAGAAGGTCGACGTCGACGAGGTCTGGCTCCGCTTTGGCCGCGAGGCCGAGCCGGCCACGCTGCCCGAGAGCGCCGGCCTCTATCTCAAGGTCGGCAAGTTCCCCCACTTCGAGCGCCAGGACGACCGTCACCTCGAAAGCTACGGTCTGGTCTCGACCGCCTTCAACCGTTTCGAGGACGCCGGCGTCGAGCTGGGCGCGGACATCGGCCGCTACCTTTATCTGAGGGTCTCGGCCACTCAGGGCAACCCGGTCTTCATCCGCGACCCCAACGCGCTCGCGGGGGACAACGGCACGCCCGAGCTGCTAGGGCGGAACCCCGACCCGGAGCTGGGGAGCGGCATCGTCATCCTCTACGACGCCGAAGTGGAGGACCTGGACCTCGACGGCGACCTCGAGCTGGGGGCTGGGCTGGGTCTGCGCTTCGCCGACGAGGGGGGCCGCAACGGCTTCGACTTCCTGGCCTGGGGCTATCAGCGGACCCTCGCCGAGACGGTGAAGCTCGAAGGGACGTTCTACGGCGGCGACCTCGATCTGCTGCGGGGGCCGGGGGACGAGTTCCCTTTCCCCGCCCTCCGGGGGGATGAGAAGCGGGAGGTCGGGGCCAACTTCTGGCTCTACATCGGCGGCTTCTCGCTGTTCGGGCAGTTCGTCGACCAGGAACTGGCGGGGCTGCCGCGCACCGGCTTCGAAGGGGAGGTCGCCTGGAGCTTCGACCTGCCGCTGGTCTGGGCGGTCGGCGGACGCCAGCTCTTCCCGTTCATCGCGCCGGCCGTGCGCTACTCCAAGCTGGACAACGATTTCCGTAATCCGCGGCGGACGCCGGCGCCGAGCCTCGCCTGGGACTGGGAGAAGCTCGACGCCGGGGTGCGCCTCGGTATCATTCCCGGCATCGACCTGACTCTCGAGTACGCGGACAACATCTTCATCCTCGGCTCGGGGGCCGAGGCGGAGAACAACGAGCTCCTCACCACCCTGCGCTGGCGCACTTGAGCCCGCTGGGGCGTGGGAGGGAGCGGGTTTCATCAGCATGAATCGCCGAGCCACGTCGCTCCTCTCGCCCGTCCTGCTCTTCGCCGCGGGTTTTCTCCTGGCCGCGGGCGCTGCCCAGGCCGAAGACCTGCGCGGCCGTGTCCAGCTCCTCGCCAAGGGGGGCAAAGGGCCTGCGCGTGGGAGCGACGTCCGCCAGGCCGTCGTCTACTTCGAGCCGGCGACGCCGCTCGCGCCGCGTCCGCCGGCCGAGCCGTTCCAGATGGTGACCGAGAAGAAGGAGTTCGAGCCGCGGGTGCTCGCCATACCGCGCGGCAGCCGGGTCCGCTTCCCCAACATGGACCCGATCCTCCACAACGTCTTCTCGGTCTCCGGCGAGAACAGCTTCGACCTCGGGCTGTACCGCAAGGGGCCGGGCAAGGAGGTGCGGTTCGACAAGTCTGGGGTCGTGCGGGTCTTCTGCAACGTCCACCACGACATGGTCGCCTATGTCCTCGTGCTCGATACGCCGTTCTTCACCTCGCCGGACGCCAACGGCGAGTTCCGGCTGACCGGCCTGCCGCGCGGGCGGGGCCGCCTCACCGTCTGGCACGAGCAGACCGAGCCGTGGACGGTCGACGTCCCGCTGCCCCAGGGCGGCGGCTCGCTGAACGCCCGGGTGGAGGTCTCCAAGCCGCGTCTCCCCGCCCACCTCAACAAGTCGGGCAAGGCCTATCAGCGCCGCGACCGCTATGGGAACCACTAGCCGCCGCCCCGGCATGTCGCTGGGGACCCGGATCTTCCTGGTCTCCTCGCTGCTGATCGCCCTGTCGGTGGGCGGGGCTGTGGCCGTCACCTTTTTCCTGATCCGCGGCATCGCCCGCGACGCGGCGCGCGACGCTCTGCAGAGCAGCTCCATGGTGCAGTCGAGCTTCCAGGAGCGGGGCTATGAGCGGCTCCAGCTGATCACCAACCTCTTCGTCACGGCCTCGGAGCGTGTCGCCTATATCGCCGAGGGGGACTCTGCTTCGATCCTCGACCTTCTGCTCGAGCGCCAGAAGGACTTCGGGTACGACTTCGCGATCGTGCTCGATCTGGAAGGCAAGGTGCTCGCACGGACCGACCGGCCCGAGACAGGACAGAACCTCACGAAGCAGCCGCTGGTGGCCAGGGTGATGACCGATCTTGAGACCGTCTCCGGGGTGTGGCAGGAGCGGAACGACCTCTACTACGCCGTGGCGTTACCGATCGAAATTCGGGGTACCTCTACGCTGATCGGTTTCATGGTGACCGGCTTCGAGATCGACGAGGACGCGGCCGAGGAGCTGAACCAGATCAGCGGCGCCGACGTCGCCTTTGTCGCGGCGGGGGCAAACGGGCCGGAGATGGTGGCGACCACGCTGCCGGCCGCCACCTCCGGCAGCCTGATCTCGGCCCTGCGCTCCCAGGAGCAGGAGATGGGGCGCGCCATGCGCGCCGGAAAGATAATCCCCGAAGCTGAGGTGACCCTCGACGGCGAGCCGTGGATGGCGCTCCAGGTGCCATTGCTCGATGCCCAGGAAAAGCCGGTGGGCGCGACCATTGCCCTGGCCTCGGTCCGGCGGGAGATGGCGGCCTACCGCCAGATCGAGACCGCGCTCCTCGGCGCCGGTCTCGTCGCCATGCTGCTCGCGCCGCTCCTCTCCTATGTCTTCGCGCGGCGGACGCTGGCCCCGGTGCGCAGCCTGGTCGCTTCGGCCGAAGCGGCGCGCCAGGGCAACTACGACCAGAAGATCGCCTCCGATCACGCGGACGAGATCGGCACGCTCGCCAACGCTTTCGACGAGCTGCTGGCCGATCTGCGGGAGAAGCGGGACATGGAGGCGTACGTGACCGAGCTGTCGCGCAACCTGCCGGAGCCCGCGCAGAGCCGCGCCGGGCTCGGCGCGCCGCAGAGCCGCGACGTCCTGCTGCTGGGGATCGAGCTCCGCCGCTACGCCCGGACCGGTTCCGACTCCGGACCGCAACAGACACTCGACCGCCTGGCGGCAGACCTCGAGGCGGTCTCGTCGGCGGTCACCTCCCGCCGCGGCCAGATCGAGGCGATCGCCGGCCACCGCGTGCTGGCGCGGTTCGAAGGCGAGGGCCGCGGGCTGCGGGCCATGGCGGCGGCCGCTCAGATCCTGGGGGACAAGGACGATCCCGAGACCCAGGAGAACGCTCCGGCCATCGCCATGGCCGCCGGCCGCGTCGTCTCCGGACCGGTCTCGGTGGGCGACCATTTGGAACGCACGCTGGTGGGGCTCCCGGTCCAGATGCTCGACAGCCTGCTGCGCGAGGCGACGCCGGGCGAGCTGGTGCTGTCGCGCGACGTCCACAAGGAGCTGCGGGAGCCGTTCGAGCAGGCCGGCTACCGGCTCGCCGAGCGGCGGGGGATCCTCAGCCCGCAGCCGCTCTACACCGTGACCGGCACCATGGCGATGCGCCTGACCAGCGTCCGCGGCACCGGGGGAGAGAGGGAGACGGTGGCGCCGGGCGGCGCGCCGCCGCGCTCGGGCATCGCCCCCGGCGCGCGAAAGGGGCAGCGTTTCGAGGTGCTGTCGGTCCTCGGCGCCGGCGGCATGGGAATCGTCTACAAGGCGCGCGACCGCGAATTGGACGACCTGGTGGCCTTGAAGATGATGCGGCGCGAGCTGTGGGGCGACCGCGCCCAGATCGAGCGTCTGAAGAGCGAGCTCAAGCTGGCGCGCAAGATCACCCACCCCAACGTGCTGCGCACCCACGATTTCGGCGAGATCGACGGCATCCCCTACATCTCCATGGAGTACGTCCGCGGCGTCACGCTGCGCTACCTGCTCGACCAGACGAGCCGGCTGCCCTACTCGGCCGGGCTGCGCCTCGCCAAGCAGCTCTGCGCCGGCCTCGGGGCGGCCCACGCGGTCGGGGTCCTCCACCGCGACATCAAGCCGGAGAACCTGATCCTCGAGCCGACCGGCAACGCCAAGCTGATGGACTTCGGCATCGCGCGCCCGGTCCACCGCCTGGAGCCGGGGCAGACCCAGGCCGGCTTCATCGTCGGCACGCCGCAGTACCTCTCGCCGGAGCAGCTCCAGGGCCACGAGGCGGACACCCGCGCCGACATCTACTCCTGCGGCATGGTCTTCTACGAGGTCTTCACCGGCGCGCTGCCGTTCACCGGCAAGACGGCGGTGGAGCTCGCCCTGAAGCACCTGCAGGAGCAGCCGGCGCCGCCGCGGCAGCACTGGCCCGAGATGCCGGTGAGGCTGGAAGAGATCATCCTGCGTTGTTTGAAGAAGGACCCCGACGAGCGCTACCGGTCGGTCGAAGAGCTGTCCCGCGACCTGGAGGCCCTGAGCGCGTGATCCGGGGGAGGAATGGAGAAGAGATGATCGCACGCCGCGCCGCCCAGCCAGGGCCGGGCCAGCCGGACCTCGAACGGAAGCTCGCCGAATACGAGACCATGCTCGAGATCGGCGCGCGCCTCGCCGGCACGCTCGACGTCGGGACCATGCTGGAGCGGGCGCTGGAGAACGCCGAGTCGGTCTGCCATGCCGAGACCAGCTCGATCTGGGAGGTGGACGAGGAGCGCCAGGACCTCTTCTTCCGGGTGGTGCGCGGGCGCGCCGCCGGCGACATCCGGGGGCTCCGGGTGCCGCTCGGCGAGGGTATCGTCGGCAGCGTCGCCCGCTCCGGCGTCCCCGAGCTGGTCAACGACGTGGCCGCCGACCCGCGCTGGCGCGGCGACTCCAAGGAGAGGTTGTTCCAGACCCGGGCGATCCTCGCCGTGCCGCTGGTGGTCCACGGCGGCGTCGTCGGCGTCCTCCAGCTCCTCAACCCGGTGGGACGCGACCGCTTCACCGAGGGGGACCTGCGCCGGATGACCCTGTTCGCCGGCATCCTCGCGCCCTCCCTCGAGAACGCCCGGCTCTACGCCGCGCAGCGCCGGCAGTTCCTCCACATGGTGACGGCGCTCGCCGAGTCGCTGGAGAAGAAGGACCCGTACACCGGCGGCCACGTCAACCGCGTGGTCGTCTATTCGCTGCTCCTCGGGCACGAGATGGGCCTCCGGCGCGACGACCTCAAGGACCTCTGGCTGGCGGCGACGCTGCACGACATCGGCAAGATCGGCGTGCCGGACCGCATCCTCGGCAAGCCCGGCCCGCTCGACAAGGACGAGCTCGAAGCCATGAAGCTCCACACCGTCTACGGCGCCGACATCGTCGCCTATCTCGCCAACCGGATCGTCTCGGAGGGGGTCCGCAGCCATCACGAGCGGATGGACGGCAACGGCTACCCGGACCGCCTGCGGGGTCCGGAGATCCCGCCGGCGGCGCGCATCATCGCGGTCGCCGACACCTTCGACGCCATGACCACGAGCCGCCCCTACCGCGCCGGTCTGTCGCCCGAGCGGGCCGCCGCCGAGATCTACGGCGCCGCCGGCACCCAGTTCAGCCCGGAGGTGGTGGCGGCTTTCAAGAGCCTCTTCGAGAGCGGCCGGTTCAACCTGGAGGATGCCAAGAGCCTGGTGCGGTCCGTCTCCGAAGCGGAGGGCTGGAGCGAGGCGTAGCGGTGTTGCGGTTGCGTTTCATCGTCGACGGCGAGGACCGTTCCATCCCCCTGAACGGCGACAAGGTCTGTCTGGGCCGGGGGGGCGACAACGACGTCGTGCTCGCGGACGTCTCCGTCTCGCGCCATCACGCCGAGCTGCGGTGGGGCACCGACGGCTGGTCGGTCCACGACCTCAAGAGCACCAACGGCGTCGAGGTGAACCGCGCCCTGGTGGAGAGGGCGCCGCTGCAGCCGGGCGACCGTCTGGGGATCGGCATCTTCGAGCTGGTCTTCGAGGCGGTCGAGCCCCCGTTGCCGCCGCCGCCCGGGATGCTCTTCCGCCCCGTGGAGGCGCCCCGGCCCACCAAGCCGGCCGACTCGGACGAGATCGCCGGGCTCGCCAGCCTCGCCGGCCTGGGGAATGCGACCATCGTCCGGCCGCTGGCCGACTTCGCGGCGCTCTACCCCTCCCACGTCACCACGGACCAGGCCTATGCCGACCGGATGTTCGGCTTCCTCACCCGCCTGGCCCGCGTCCTGATCGTCGCCGAGTCGGTCGACGAGGTGCTGCTGCGGGTGCTCGACATCGCCTTCGAGGCGCTGCCGGTCGACCGCGGCTTCATCCTGCTCTCGGGTCCCAACGGCGAGCTGGTCTGCGAGCTGGCGCGTTTCAAGGACCGGGTGGAGCTGCGGCCTTCCGACGAGGCGCCGGTGTCGCGGACCATGCTGCGCGCCGTGATGCGCGAACGGGTGGCGCTGGTCACCTTCGACGCCCAGTCGGACCAGCGGCTCTCCGGCGGCGAGTCGATACGCCTGCACCAGATCCGCGCCGCCATGTGCGCGCCTCTCTGGTCGGGGGACCGGATCATCGGCGTCATGCAGGTCGACTCGCCGTTCCAGGTCGGCGCCTTCGGCGAGCGGGACCTCGATTTCCTGACGACGCTCGCCAACTACGCGGCGGTGGCGGTCGAGCGTATCCGCTACGCCCGGCAGGCGGAGGTCGAGCGCCAGATGCGGTCGCGGCTGGAGCGCTACCACTCGCCGGGGGTGGTCGAGGAGGTGATGCGGGAGACCGAGGCGGGCGAGGGGCTCCAGAGGCTGCGGGAGGCGCAGGTCTCGGTGCTGTTCGCCGACCTCGTGGGTTTCACCTCGTTCGCCGAGAGCTCGCGGCCCGAGGAGGTGGCGGGGCTGCTCGACGTCTTCCTGAATCTGGCGGTCGAGGCGATCTTCCGGGCCGGGGGCACCCTGGACAAGTTCATCGGCGACTGCGTAATGGCCTTCTTCGGCGCGCCGATCCCGCAGCCGGACCATGCCGCGCGCGCGGCGCAGGCGGCGGTCGAGATCCAGCGCGGCCT
>JBKKAU010000118.1:0-6218 GCA_046714475.1 Thermoanaerobaculia bacterium | reverse complement strand
CAGCAGGTCCTGGCCAGCCGTGCCGGGCGTCTCCTCCCCCCGGCCGATCGTGGCCACCCGCCGCGCCCCGGCGGCCTCGGCCCAGCGGGCGAGGCTGAGGCCGACCCTGCCAGGGCCGACCAGTGAGAAGCGGAGCCCGGAGAGAGGCTGGTCCACGGCGGCGAAGATACTTCACAAATCCCCGCAGCTCAAGCACTTGAGCCGCCTTGATCTTGACAGGACGGGCTCTCCCGGCTACCATCGCTTAGCACTCTCGCGGAAAGAGTGCTAAGTTTTTTGGAGCTCTATGCAATGTCGGACGCGCGAGACAGTGCCAAGCTGACCGTCCGGGACAGGGAGATCCTCAAGGACGTCATCCTGACCTACATCCTGAGTGCCGAGCCGGTGAGCTCGCGCTCGGTGGCGAAGCATGGCAGCCTGGGATTGTCGGCGGCGAGCATCCGGAACGTGATGGCGGACCTCGAGGAGTGGGGGTATCTCGCCCAGCCGCACACCTCGGCGGGGCGGGTGCCGACGCGGGCGGCCTATCGCCTTTTCATCGAGTCGCTGATGGAGACCCGCAAGCTCACGCCCAAGGAGCGGCGCTACATCGACGACAACCTGACCGGGGCGCCGGCCGACGCCGAGCATCTCATGGGGACGGCCTCCCACCTGCTCTCCGAGCTGTCGCAGCAGGCGGGTATCGTCGTCACCCCGGCGCTCTCGGACACCGTGCTCAAGGCGGTGGACTTCGTGCCGGTCGACGGGCGCAAGGTCCTCTGCGTCGTGGTGTCGACCACCGGCTTCATCGACAACAAGCTGATCGAGACCGAGGAGGAGATCCCGCGCGAGGAGCTGGTGCGGATCTCCAACTACCTCACCGACCACTTCGCCGGCACGGCGTTGCACGACGTGCGCGACCGGCTGCTGCGCATGATGGCCGAGGAGCGCGCGCAGATGGACGGTATGATCGCGCGGACGATCGAGCTGGCGAACAAGGGCCTGATCTCCAGCGGCACGCGGGAGGTCCTGGTCGACGGCGCCTCGACGCTCCTGGCGCAGCCGGAGCTCGCCGACATCCAGCGGGTGCGGCGGATGTTCGACGCCTTCGCCGACAAGGCGCGGCTCGTGCAGATGCTCAACCAGTGCATGGCGGGGGGCGGGGTCCGCGTGCTGATCGGCGACGACAGCGCCTTGACGTCGGAGCTCGATTTCAGCCTGGTGGCGACCTCCTACGGGGTCGGCGACCGGCCGCTCGGGACGCTCGGCATCTTCGGACCGTCCCGCATGGAGTATCAAAAGGTGATCCCGCTGGTGCACTATCTGGGAGAAACGCTGAGCCGGGCCCTTGCCGAGAGCTTCTCCGGCAGGCCGCCGCGGCGGTGAGCATCAGGAGACGGATATGGCAGATGATTCGACGAAGCGGAGAGACGGCGACACGGCCGAGATGGAGCTGGACCTCGACGCGCAGACCGGCGACCTGGACAGCGTCATGCGCGATGCCATGGCTGCTGTCGAGGCGGTCGAGGCGGTCGAGGGGTTCGAGGGGTTCGAGGGGGGCGCGGCCGACGGCGTCCAGAACGCGGGCGGCAACGAGGGCGGCAGCGAGGTGGAGCGGCTGCGGCGCGAGGTCGCCGACCTGCGCGACCGCTCGATGCGCACCCTGGCCGACTTCGACAACTTCAGGAAGCGCAGCGAGCGCGAGCGCCAGGAGCAGCGGCGCTACTCGCTCTTCGAGCCCCTGCACGAGCTCCTCGGCGTGGTCGACAACCTGGAGCTGGCGCTGTCGGCGCAAGGCTCGGCCGAAGACCTGAAGCAGGGGGTCGAGATGATCCTGCGCCAGATGCGGGAGCTGCTGCGCCGGCACGGCGTGCGCGAGGTGCCGGCCGCCGGGGCGGCGTTCGACCCCGCGGTCCACGAGGCCGTGTCGCGCGAGGAGGACCCGGCGGTCCAGGCGCCGACCGTGGTGGCGGAGCTGCGGCGCGGCTACCAGATGCACGACCGGCTGTTGCGGCCGGCCATGGTCAAGGTCGCGGTGCCGGCCGAGGCGGCCCAGCCGGCGGGATCGGCGGGAAGCGGCGAGTAGCCGGTTCGGGTTGGCCGCCGCTCCTATATGCTTCCGAGCACATTAGAATAAGGTAGAGCCTCCGTTCCGCATGGGCGCGGCTTTGCCGCCGCGCCTCTGCTCGCCCCGGGCCGTGTCCGGGGGGAGGCGGCCCTTTGGACGGCACCTTGAGCCTGGCTCGATAAGGCAGACCGCGTGAGCAAGATCCTCGGCATCGACCTCGGGACGACCAACAGCTGCGTCGCCATCGTGGAGGCGACCGTGCCCCGCGTGCTCGCCAACCGCGAGGGGAGCCGCACCACGGCCTCCATCGTAGCCGTCTCCGACGAAGGGGACCGCCTGGTGGGCCAGATCGCCAAGCGGCAGGCGATCACCAACCCCGAGAACACGGTCTTCGCGGTCAAGCGCCTGATCGGCCGCAAGTTCAGCGACGAGCAGGTGATGCGGGCGCGCGAGGTTCTGCCCTACTCGCTGGTCCAGGCGCCCAACGGCGACGTCAAGATCGAGATCCGCGACCGGCAGTTCAGCCCCGAGGAGACCTCGGCGATGATCCTGCGCGAGATCAAGGAGTTCGCCGAGGAGGTCCTGGGCGAGGAGGTCAAGGAGGCGGTGATCACCGTCCCCGCCTACTTCGACGACTCCCAGCGCCAGGCGACCAAGGACGCCGGCCGGATCGCCGGCCTCGAGGTGCTGCGGATCATCAACGAGCCGACCGCCGCGGCGCTGGCCCACGGCCTCGACCGCCGCGAGGGCGGCGGCACCATCGCCGTCTACGACCTGGGCGGCGGCACCTTCGACGTCTCGGTCCTGGAGCTGTCCCAGGGCATCTTCGAGGTCCGCTCGACCTCCGGCGACACCTACCTCGGCGGCGAAGACTTCGACCAGCGGATCATCGCCTGGCTGATGGAGGAGTTCCAGGCCGAGACCGGCATCGACCTGCGCGGCGACCGCATGGCCCTGCAGCGGCTCAAGGAGGCGGCCGAGCGCGCCAAGTGCGAGCTGTCGACCGCCGACGAGGCGGCGATCAACCTGCCGTTCATCTCGGCCGACCGTTCCGGGCCGCGCCACCTCGCCCGCACCCTCACCCGCACGCACTTCGAGGCGCTGGTCCAGGACCTCATCGCCCGCACCGAGGGGCCCTGCCGCGACGCCTTGAAGGCCGCGGGGCTGCGTCCCGACCAGATCCACGAGGTGCTGCTGGTCGGCGGCCAGACCCGGACGCCGGCCGTGGCGCGGGCGGTCGAGGCGATCTTCGGCAAAAAGCCCAACGGCGACATCAACCCCGACGAGGTGGTCGCCATGGGCGCCGCCATCCAGGGCGGCATCCTGCGCGGCGACATCAAGGACCTGGTGCTGCTCGACGTCACCCCGCTGTCGCTGGGGGTCGAGACCCAGGGCGGGCTTTTCACCCGGCTGATCGAGCGCAACTCCACGATCCCGACCAAGAACACGCAGATCTTCACCACCGTCGTCGACAACCAGGACACGGTGGAGATCCACGTTCTCCAGGGCGAGCGCCAGATCGCCGCCGAGAACCGGTCGCTCGGCCGCTTCGAGCTGGTGGGAATCCCGCCGGCGCCGCGCGGCGTTCCCCAGGTCGAGGTCACGTTCGCGCTGGACTCGAACGGCATCGTCAGCGTCTCGGCGCGCGACCTCGCCACGAACCTGTCGCAGAGCATCGAGATCACCCCCTCGGGCGGCCTCTCCGAAGAGGAGGTCGACCGCCTGGTCCAGGAGGCGACGCAGCACTCGCAGAACGACATCCACAAGCGGGAGATCCGGCAGTACAAGAACCGCCTGGAGGGGTTGATCTACAGCAACGAGCGGGTGTTCGAGCAGTTCCGCGACATGCTCAAGGAACCGGACGCCAAGAAGATCCACGAAGCCCTCCTCCAGGCGCGGATGGCGCTCACCAACGAGCAGCGCGCCGACCTGGAGGCCGCCATCTACGACCTGAACTCCGTCTCCCGCATGCTTTCCGACGTCATGCTTTCCAGGACCGGCTCGAGCCCGAGCTGATCCCAAGGTTTCCAGAATGGCCCAGAAACGCGACTATTACGAGGTCTTGGCAGTCGCCAAGACCGCTTCCCAGCAGGACATCAAGTCGGCCTACCGCAAGATCGCGGTGCGCGACCATCCCGACCGCAACCCCGGCAACGCCGAGGCCGAGGAGCGCTTCAAGGAGGCCGCCGAGGCCTACGCCGTGCTCTCCGACGCCGACAAGCGGGCGCGCTACGACCGCTTCGGGCACCAGGGGCTGTCCGGGGCGGGCGGCGCCGGCGGCTTCGATCCGACAATCTTCGCCGACTTCTCCGACATCCTGGGCGACTTCTTCGGCCTGGGCGGCGGCTTCGGGCGCCGCGCCGGCGGCCAGGGCGGGATGACACGCGGCGCCGACCTGCGGTACGACCTGACCATCGACTTCGAAGAGGCGGCCTTCGGCAAGGAGACGACGCTGCGCATCCCGCGGCTCGAGACCTGCGGCAAGTGCTCGGGCTCGGGCAGCGCCAACGGCACCGCTCCGGCCACCTGCAAGACCTGCGGTGGACACGGCCAGGTACGGTTCACCCAGGGCTTCTTCACCGTCGCCCGCACCTGCCCGCAGTGCCAGGGCGAAGGCCGGGTGATCTCCGACCCGTGCAGCGAGTGCAAGGGGGAGGGCCGCGTCGAGCGCGAGCGCTCGATCACCGTCAAGATCCCGGCCGGGGTAGACACCGGCGCGCGGCTGCGGCTCACCGGCGAAGGCGAGCACGGCCGGCGCGGCGGCCCGCCGGGAGACCTCTACGTGGTGCTCCAGGTCCGGCCGCACGCGCGCTTCCGGCGCGATGGCTCGACCGTGTTCAGCCGGCTGCCGATCAGCTTCCCGCAGGCGGTGCTCGGCACCACCCTCGAGGTCGACACCCTGCACGGCAAGGCGCCGCTCGACATCCCGCCGGGCACGGCGCACGGCCGCGACTTCCGCCTGCGCAGCCAGGGGGTGAGCCGCCTGGACGGCAGCGGGCGCGGCGACCACGTCGTCACCGTCGAGGTCCAGGTGCCGAACCCCAAGGACCTCTCCGAGGAAGAGGTGCAGCTCCTGCGCCGGATGGCCGAGATCGGCGGCTATACGGTCAAGGAGGAGAAGCGGGTGCTCGACCGGGTGAAGAACCTGTTCGGGTAGCCCCCGCCCCTCACCGTATGCCCTCCTCCTACCACCGCCGCGTCTACCACGTCCCCGGGGAGATGGAGGAGGGCTTCGTCGCCGACCTCTGGATGGAGGGCACCCTCGGGGTGCGCTCCGAGCCCGGCCCCGCCGGCCGGGTCCGCCTCGAAGCCTGGTTCGACTATCCCGAGACGCCGTACGACGAAGAGCTCTGGCTCGACCAGGGCGTCGAGCTGGTCGCCGCGGACGAGGTGCCGCAGGATGACTGGCTCGCCGCCTGGCGCGAGTGGGCGCGGCCGTTCCCGGTCGCCGGCTCGCTGCTGGTCGATCCCCGGGAGCCGGATGAAGCGCCGGCCGAGGTGCCCCCCGGCCGCCGGCTCCTGCGGCTGCCGGCGCGGGCCGCGTTCGGCACCGGCAGCCACGAATCGACGAGCCTCGCCCTGGAGCTTCTGGAGGCCGCGGACATCCAGGGTCGCGACATTCTCGACGTGGGGACCGGCACCGGCGTGCTCGCCTTCGCCGCCCTGCTCTTCGGAGCGCGCCGCGCCGTCGGCTTCGACGTCGACCCGGCCGCGCCCTTCCACGCCCGCGACAACAGCCGTCTGAACGACCTCCGTCCCAGCCTCTTCGCCGGCCGGCTCGTGGCGTTGCGCCCAGGGCCGCGGTTCGACCTGGCGCTGGTCAACGTCGTGCCGGAGCAGATCCTGCCGGAGATGCCGGCGCTGGTCCGGCTGCTGCGGCCCGGCGGCGAGGCGATCCTCTCCGGCATCCTCGCCGAGCGCGGCCGGCAGGTGCTCGACCGTCTGCGCGGGCTGGGCATGGACGAGGTCGAGCGGCGGACCGCGGGGGACTGGATCGCCTTCCGGGTCGTCCTGCGGTGATTACCCTCCTCACCGATCCCGAGAGCTTCGACGCCTCCGAGGTCGAAGTCGGAGGCGACACCTACCGGCACCTCTTCCGCGCCCGCCGCGCCGCGGCCGGCGACCGGCTGCGGGTGGTGGACGGCCACGGCCGCGCCCGCTGGGCCGAGGT
>JBKKAU010000117.1:0-3909 GCA_046714475.1 Thermoanaerobaculia bacterium | reverse complement strand
CCGAGCGCCACGGCGAGATGCAGTGGATCCACCGCATCCACAAAGCCTTCGCCGAGCAGCGCTTCTGTCTCTACAGGCAGGGGATCGAGCCGTTGCGCGACCAGGACGGGCCGCCGATGTGCGAGATCTTCATCCGCATGCGCGACGAGGACGGCCGCATCGTCTCGCCCGCCGCCTTCATCCCGGCCGCCGAGCGCTACCACCTGATCGGCGCCATCGACCGCTGGGTCGTGCACGAGGCGTTCACCTGGCTGGTCCGCCCGTCCGAAAGCTTCACCTTCGCCATCAACCTCTCCGGCCAGTCGCTGGGGGACGACACCTTCCTCAGCTATGTGCTGTCCGAGATCGAAACCACCGGAGTGGCCCCGGGCCGCGTCTGCTTCGAGATCACCGAGACCGCCGCCGTCGGCAACCTGGCCCAGGCCATGCGCTTCATCCACGCGCTCAAGGAGCTCGGCTGCCGCTTCGTGCTCGACGACTTCGGCAGCGGCCTCTCCTCCTTCGCCTACCTCAAGAACCTGGCGGTCGACTTCCTGAAGATCGACGGCGGCTTCGTGCGCGACATGAACGGCGACCCGGTCCACCGGGCGCTGGTCGAGTCGATCCACCAGATCGGCAAGGTGATGGGCCTGCGCACCATCGCCGAATCGGTCGAGGACGGGGAGACGCTGGAGTCGCTGCGCGGCATCGGCGTCGACTACGCGCAGGGCTACGGCCTGTCCCTCCCCGAGCCCCTGGTCTGATAGTCCGGCCCGGTCCGGACCGGGCTATAATCAAAGCTCCTCGCAGGTTTCCGCTCCTAACCCGCCCCGGAGTATCGGGCGCGGATCTTGCTTTCTCCCCCGAATGTCGGCTTTAAGAGGGGAAGGTTTTTGCATGGCACGGCTTTCAACGGTGACCGTCTCCAGCCTGGACGAGCGACTGCCGGCAGTTCCTCTGCCGGAGGGGCCTTCCACGGGAGAGGAAGAGGAAAAGGCGGAGAAGGTCCGGCCGGCGGCCGAGGAGCCGTCTGACCCGGGGGATTCGACCGGCGCCCGGCTCCTCCGCCTGGCGCGCAAGCAGATGCCCCCGATCCTCTGGACCACCGACCGCGAGCTGAGCTTCAATCCCGGCCTCGGCCCCGGGTTTGCCCGCTTCGGGACGCAGGCGGAAGGCTCGTCCGGCCATGGGCTGTTCGAGCACTTCAAGGCCTGCGACCCGGAGTCGCCGGCCATCCGCGCCCACTGGCTGGCCCTGGCGGGCGAGCCGGTCAGCTTCGAGCAGGAGTGGGAGGGGCGGTTCCTCCAGGTGCGGGTGGAGCCGGTCCGCGACGACCGCGGCCAGGTCACCGGCTGCATGGGCATCGCGGTCGACATCACCGAGCGCAAGCGGGCCGAAGAGGACCTCTACCGCGAGAAGGAGCGCGCCCAGGTCACCCTGGCATCGATCGGCGACGGCGTCATCCGCGCCGACGCCGAGGGGCGGATCGACTACATGAACCCGGTGGCCGAGAAGCTGACCGGCTGGAGCTCGGAGCGGGCGGTCGGCCAGCCGGTCACCGAAGTCTTCCAGGTGGTCGACGAGGTCACCCGGAAGCCGCTGACCGACCCGGTGCGGCGCAGCCTCGAAGAGGGCAAGGTGGTGGAGTCGCCCGGCTACGCGGTGCTGCTCAGCGCCGGCGGCAAGGAGTACTCCGTACGCGACTCGGCGGCGCCGATCCACGACCGCGAGGGCAACGCCATCGGCGCCGTCCTGGTCTTCAAGGACGTCACCCAGCTCCGCGGCATGGAGCGCGAGATGATCTACCTCGCGAGCCACGACCCGCTGACCGGCCTGATCAACCGCCGCGAGTTCGAGATCCGCCTGAAGCGCGCCATCCGCGCCGCCCGGGCCGAGCGGCGGCACCACGTCCTCCTCTATCTCGACCTCGACGAGTTCAAGGTGGTCAACGACACCTGCGGCCACCTGGTCGGCGACGAGATGCTGCGCCAGATCACGGCGCTCTTGCGCTCGCGCGTCCGCCGCAGCGACGTCCTCGCCCGGCTGGGCGGCGACGAGTTCGGCGTCCTCCTGGAAGACTGCCCGATCGACTACGCGCGCCAGATCGCCGAGGAGATGCGGCGCACCGTGCGCGAGTTCCGGTTCTGCTGGCGCGACCAAATCTTCGAGGTCGGGGTGAGCATCGGGCTGGTGCCGATCAACGGCGACAGCGGCGACCTGGCGAGCGTCATGAGCGCCGCCGACGCCGCGTGCTACGTGGCCAAGGACGGCGGCCGCAACCGCGTCCACGAGTACGAGATGGACGACACGGCGGTGGCCGAGCGCTACGGCGAGATGCAGTGGATCCACCGCATCCACGGCGCCTTCGAGGACCGCCGCTTCCGCCTCTTCTACCAGATGATCCAGCCGCTCGCCGAGAACCCCGGGCGCGAGCTGCTGTGCGAGGTCTTCGTCCGCATGCTCGACCGCAGCGGCAAGATCATCGCGCCCTCGTCGTTCATCGCCGCGGCCGAGCGCTACCACCTGATGACCCAGCTCGACCGCTGGGTCATCCACACCGCCTTCCGGGCGCTGGCCGACGCGCAGCGGCGCGAGGTCTCCCGCCCCGTCCTCTTCGCGGTGAACATCTCGGGCCAATCGCTCTCCGAGGACACCTTCCTCGCCTTCGTGATGGAAGAGCTCGAGAAGAGCAGCGTCGACCCGCGGCGCATCTGCTTCGAGATCACCGAGACCGCCGCCATCAGCAAGCTCGACGGCGCCATGCACTTCATCTCGGCGCTCAAGGCCCGCGGCTGCCGTTTCATCCTCGACGACTTCGGCAGCGGCCTTTCCTCCTTCGCCTACCTGCGCGACCTCGCGGTCGACTTCCTGAAGATCGACGGCGAGTTCGTGCAGAACATGCTGGAGGACCGGGTCAAGCGGGCGATGGTCGAGTCGATCAACCAGATCGGCCACGTCATGGGCATCCAGACCATCGCCGAGTGGGTTGAGAACCGCCCGACCCTGGAAGCCCTCAAAGACCTCGGCGTCGACTACGCCCAGGGCTACTGGCTCTGCCACCCGCAGCCGCTGGTACACGAAGCGTAGGGGTCTTTAAGCATCTACCTCACACGGGAGCGATACCGGGAAGTTTTAAAGCAACGGCCAGGAGCGAGAAGGCCGTCCCGGAGGTAGGACCATGGATATCAAGATCACTCCATCCAGCGGGAATGACGGCCTCCACGGCCGCGAGCCGTGGGAGTGGCTGCCCGGCGGCGACACCCTCGGCGTCTGTTCGCCGAGCACGTCCACGCCCTAGCGCAACCGCCTCAGGAGGGGTCCACTGTATGGTGAATGACCTCGGATATATTGGCGAACTTGTGCGGTATCCCGTCAAGTCGATGGCTGGTACCCTGACGGAGTCGGCATTTCTCGGTTGGCACGGTCTCGATGGTGATCGGCGCTTCGCCTTCCGATGCTTGGGAGATGACAGCGGCTTCCCGTGGCTTTCCGCGAGCCGCGTCGCTGAGCTCCTTCTGTACCACCCTGTCGGTCTCGACGAGAGTACAGGCGAGCCCTTGCCAACTCACGTGCGTACGCCGGCCGGAACGCAACTGGAGCTTCGCAGCGTGGAGCTCCAGAGCGAGGTCGCCGAGCGTTTTGGGAGCGGCGTGGAATTGATGAAGCTCAAGCACGGGATTTTCGATGACGCCGCGATATCGGTGATCAGCCTGGCGACCATTGCCGGCATCGGTGGAGAGGCGGGAGTGAACCTCGATCGCAGGCGCTTCCGAGCCAACATTGTGCTTGAGACTTGCGACCGCGAGCCGTTTCTCGAGGATGGGTGGGTTGGCGGGACACTGGTGTTCGGCAAAAGTGAGCCAAGGCCAGCGGTGAGCGTGACGATGCGTGACGTGCGATGTGTGATGATCAACCTCGATCCGGACACGG
>JBKKAU010000116.1:0-2203 GCA_046714475.1 Thermoanaerobaculia bacterium | reverse complement strand
CCCCCCGCGGCCCGGCGAACGAAATTCGCCAGGCCGTGGCTTCCCCCATTTCAGACTCGTGTGGCGGCGAGCACCGCAACCGCCATACCTGTACCGTCGAACTCGTTGCGCATCACGTCCGACCATTCGCAGGAGAACTCTCCCTCGGGAAGCACCGCCTTGCTCCTCAGGCTCGCCGGCAGCACGGCGACCAGGCGGCCTTGCGGCGCCAGGAGCTGGGCGGCGACCCGCACGTGCAGCGAGTGCCGTCCGCCGGCGAAGGGCGGGTTCATCACAACGCGGTCAAACCGGACATCTCCCAGGTCGCGCGCCCACAAAATGAAATCGGCATGGTCAACGTTAAAGCCCCGGCCCCGCAGGATCTTGCAATGCAAGGCGCTGATCTCAACACAGGTGGTGCGCGCGGGCGGCAGCAGGCTGGCAAGGCCTCCCTGCCCGGCGCTCGGTTCTAGAACGGAGTGGTGGTCGCCGATTTGGGCCATCTCGACGGCGAGGCGCGCCACTTCTGGCGGCGTCGGGTAGTACTGGTGGGATACCTTGTCGGGAATGCAGCCGGAGGCGAGTACTTCGTCCACTACCGGTGCAGCGGGGTAGTCGAACAGCACGGCCCATTCCTTCGCGACGACGGCGCCGCCGATAGCCTCGACGACGCGCTCGAACTCTGCGGCTATCGAGCGGTCGAGATCGCTATAGCCGTAAGGCAGATTGAAGCGACGGCCGCCCTCCTCGGTCCCTCGCGAGCGCATGTCCTCCAGCACCTCGAGGACGGGAAAAGGCAGGGGGCGCAGCATCACCCGGAAGCCTCGAGCGGGGCGCGGCTGGCGCGTCCGGTGCTCGGCTGGAATGGCTCTGGGGTGGATGCTGGCAAGGACGGCGTTCAGCCTCCATGCCATCTCCGGATGGACCTCCAGATGGGCCGTCCCCTTCTTGTAGACCCGGAGCCGGAGCGCGCCGCCGTCGACGTCGATCCACTGGCCGTGATGTTGACGCGCGATGTCCACAATGGCGTTGCTGCTCTGCCATCGGGGCTCACCCCGGCCCATGAATTTAGCGACCACAGCCCGCAGGTCCGAGATGTAGCCGACCCGCCGCGAGTCGGCGTGCCAGCCGTTGTGTATCCAGTTAATGATCATGCGCTTGCCGAAGCCCATCGGGGAGTTGGTGACGTGGTCGCCGGAGAGGGCGCGGAACAGGCCATCAACGCGCTCGGCGAAAAACCGGCGAACGTCGCGCTTCTCGATGGCCACGTCCCATGTGGTGCGCCGCTCCTGCGGCATTACCTCGTAGACGTCTGTCAGTGCTAGGGCCTCTCTCCAGTAGCAAGCGTTCAGGTCGCGTAGCGCGCCGTCGAGTTGAAAGAGCGTGCCTGCGCCGATCGGGGCGCCGTGGTGGTCCTCAGCATTACCCCGGATGAAGTGGTCGAGGACACCCGAGTACTGAGCGCGTGAGGCAACGTCGGCGAGCTCCTCGACAGCTTTGCGGTCGGCGGCGTACTTGGTGAACAGCCCCTCCAGGGTGGCCGTATTCACGGGCGAGAACAGCGCCTCCGGCTCGATGAGCGCGATGGCACAGTTCGCCATGGGAAGCGCGAGGGAAGTGCAAGCCTCAGCGAGCGCGAGCTGCTCCTCAGTGGAGCCGTTCTCGTGAGCGATAAAATTGAGCAGCTCCGAGAGGGCGGGGATGTCGCAGAAGTTGGCAGTGATGTCCAAAGGCGTCTCTCCTATGGCGGCGGGAGGTGGAGGTACCTCCAGCTTTTTCACAGGAGCCCGCTTCTTCCCCCTCGCCCGCGAAGCGTTCGGAAAGCCGGCCGGGTCGGTCGTCAAGGACGGCGCAGCCGCCCGGAGGGGCAATCCTTGACGACCGATCCCGAGCCGGTTGGAAACTGGACGCGCGAGGGGAGGAGAGCCAAACGAGGAGGAGACGAGACAGGGAGCCTCGAAGAGGGCTCCCGATCGCTGAGAGCCGAAGCCTGTTGTCGTAGGCTGAGGGCCTCATGTTCAACGCGCCGGCCGGGCCGCCCGGGCCGGCGGACCCCGGATCCGCAGAGCCGCTAGGAAGAGGCTTTGAAGTTCGGATCCCCGCCGCTGCGCACGGAAGCAGCACCTCGGCGGGCCGCAACAGCGGCCGCCGACCGAGCATCGGTGGTCAAGCCGCTTCCCGGAGCGAACGTCGTTCGCCGAGCTCGCGGCGTCGGCTTCTTGGG
>JBKKAU010000115.1:0-4210 GCA_046714475.1 Thermoanaerobaculia bacterium | reverse complement strand
GGCCGGCGACGGGGGCCAGCAGGTCGCCCGGCGGCAGCTCCCCGGCGAGGGCGAGCGGCCGGCCGGCGAAGTCCAGCAGGGCGATCCCCTGGGCTCCGGGGGCGAGCGCGCGCAGCTCGGCGCTGTCCGGAACGCGGGCCGGTTCGGCGGCGAGCCGCCCCGCCACGAGCCCGGCCAGCCGGGCGGCCTCGGCCCGGCGCTCGCCGGCCAGCTGCAGCAGGGCGCCGCGGTGCGAGAACAGGGTGAAAGTCGAGAGGACGGCCAGGAGCAGCAGGGCGACCGGCAGCAGGATCAGGCCTTCGCGGCGCAGCCCGAGCCGCCGATGCCGCAGGGGCCGCCAGGGCTGTCGGGGCCGCAGGGGCTCCCGGCTCATAACAGCCCGGCGTACCAGTCAGCGATCGGCGGTCCGAAGAACAGCGCCACCAGGCCGCCCAGCGAGAGGAAGGTGCCGAACGGCAGCTTGGAGCGCATCTCCAGGCTCCCCCACCGCATCAGGGCGAGGCCGACCGCCGCGCCGGCCAGGGTGGAGAAGAACAGCGCCACCAGCACCCCCTTCCAGCCGAGGAAGGCGCCGATCAGGGCGAGCATCTTGACGTCGCCCAGCCCCATGCCCTCCTCGCGGCGGACCAGGTACCAGAGCCCCCAGACGGCGAGCAGGATGCCGGCCCCCAGCGCCGCGCCGAGCAGCGCCTGGCGCCAGCCGGCCCAGGGCAGGAAGGGCTGCAGCGCCAGGCCCACCGCGATGCCGGGCAGCGTGATCCGGTCGGGCAGGATCAGGTGCTCCAGGTCGATCATCGCCAGGGCGATCATGAGGCTGCAGAACAGCGCCGCCGCCAGCGCGCCGAGGCTCGGGCCGAAACGCAGGAAGCTGGCGACGAACAGCAGCGAGGTGGCGGCTTCGATGGCGGGGTAGCGCCAGGAGATCGGCGCCCGGCAGGCGCGGCAGCGGCCGCCGAGCAGCAGGAACGAGACCACCGGGAAGTTGTCGCGGGCGCGGATCGGCGCGCCGCACGACGGGCAGCCCGAACGGGGGAACACGGTCGAGAGGCCGCGCGGCAGCCGGTAGATGACCACGTTCAGATAGCTGCCGACGATCAGGCCGAGGAGCGCGGCGTAGATCGCGAGGAGGATGGAGAGCTGCACGGCCGGGGATTGTACCCGTCTCAGTGGGCGCCATGAATGGCGCCCCTACACCTTATTGACCCTCTCGACGGCCCATGTAGGGGCGCGATTCATCGCGCCCGTCTTCATACTGCGACCTAGGGCCCCCCCTCCTCCGGCGGCGGCCCGATGCTGGCCCCTTCCGGCCAGCGCACGAAAAAGCCGTCCGCCCAGACGATGTCCTGTGCGTAGTCGGTCGGCTCGAACGAGGCCGCCGCGTATTGATTGCCGTCGGCGGTGTTGTCGAGGCCCCGGCTGCGGATCATCATGACCTCCCGCGCCAGCGGCTCGGCCTGGTTGAGGTAGTACTCGTAGGGGTACTTCCAGCCGTCCAGCCGCGGGATCTCCTGCACGTACTGCGGCATCAGCAGGTCCCGCAGGTCGCCGTCGCTCTTGAGGCTGCCCTGGTAATTGGCCATCTCGACCGTGTTGTCGACGGCATCGGCGCCTGCCGCCGCGGCGCCGACCTGGTCGGTGAGCCACGCGAACATCGCGGTGCCCATGATCCGCATGTCGGCCACGGTCTTTTTCTGCTTGGCCTTCTGCATGGCGTCGAGCAGGTTGGGGATCAGCATCGAAGCCAGAAGGCCGAGGATGGCGATCACGATCAACAGCTCGATCAGCGTGAAGCCCCGCTCCGAGGCACGGACTCCAGGCAATGTCTTCATGGGACTCTCCCCCCCTTAATGGATCACAAACTTCCTGCCTCCTGGAAAGGCAAGGCACGTGCCACGGTGGAAGAGTCCGTAACTCCTTTGTAAACAGATACTTGAGCCTATAGAAAAACGTCTTGCTGACAAAAAGAGTCAGCTCCGGAACAGCCGGTGTCACCGGGCCTCGGGAGCGACGTAGGCGGCGACGATGCGGCGCATGCGCTCGACGCCGCGGTCGAGCTCGGCCAAGGGGATGCGCTCGTCGGGGTTGTGGATGCCGTTGAGGTCGGCCGGGGCGAGGCTGAACGGCGCCAGGCCGTAGGCGGGGATCCGCCGCTCGCGGAAGAAACGCGAGTCGGTGAAGCCGGAGACCATGGCCGGCACGACCGGCGCCTCCTTGGCGAGGGCCGACTCGACGGCGCGCCAGAAACGCCCCGCGGCGGGCGACGGCGGCGCGGGCGGCGAGGTCAGCAGGACCTTGGCTTCGACGTCCTTGCCGAGGGCGCTCCGGACGTCGCGCAGGAAGGCGTCGGAGTCGGTGTCGGGGAGCAGCCGGATGTCGAGCCGGGCCTTGGCCACGGCCGGGACGACGTTGATCCGCTGCCCCCCTTCGAGCACCGTCACCTGCACGGTGTCGAGGAAAAGGTTGGCCATGCCGGGCGGCAGGAACTCGCGCGGACCGGTCGGGGTGATCACCTGGTCGATGTTGAGGAAGATGCGGCGCCAGCGTTCGTTCTCGTCGGGCGCGAGCGCCCGGAGGTAGGCGCGGGCCGGCGGCGTGACCCGCCAGCGCGGCGGCCGCGCCAGCAGACGGGCGAGCCCCTGGATGAGCTGGTGGCTGGCGCTTTCGGGGTTGAGCCCCGAGCCGTGGCCGCCGCGGCCGGTGGCGGACGCCACGAGCCAGAGCGGCCGTTTATGCGCCCATTAGAAGCCCCACCAGAGGAGGCGGTCCTCGGCGCCGGTCTGGTTGCGGCCGCCTTCGCCGGCGACCGCCTCGACGCCGCGGAACAGCTCGGGGTGCTTGTCGAGCAGCCACGCCGTACCGCGCAAGCCGCCGTTCTCCTCGTCGGCCACGGCGAGGAAGATCACGTCGCGGGCGAGCGGCACGCGCCGGCGCTTGAGGTCGACGAACGCGGCCAGGTGGGCGATGCCCAGGCTCTTGTCGTCCACGGCGCCGCGTCCCCAGAGCCGGCCGTCCTGTACCCGGCCGGCTAACGGCGGCACGGTCCAGCCCGGGCCGGCGGCGACCACGTCCATGTGGTGCAGCAGCATCAGGGCGCGTCCGCCGCTCCGCGGGGAGGACAGCCGGGCCCAGAGGTTCGCCCGCCCTTCGGGCGTCACCACCAGACGGGTGGCGATGCCCTCGCGGTGCAGGATGCCGGCGAGATAGGAGGCGGCCAGGTGCTCCCGGCCCGGCGGGTTGGTGGTGTCGATCCGCAGATAGCCCTGGAGCCAGCGCGCCGCTTCCGAAAGGTCAGGCGTCCGGGCGGGCTCGGCGGCACGCCCGGCCGGGGACGGCGACAGGGCCAGGACGGCGAGCAGGATGGGGGCGAGTCGGCGGAGCATCGGCCGGGATTCTATAGGGTGTCCGCTGAAGCGGTGAGAGGGGCGCCGCGGCGCCCCTCTCGAAGAACGACCTCTCGCGAGGAGCCTACGGACCGCCGGCGCCGGCGCCGCCGTCGACCTTGATGTTCTGCGGCCACTTGACGAAGAAGCCGTCGGCCCAGACGACGTCCTGACCGTAGTCGGTCGGGTCGAAGGCGCCGAAGGTGTAGGTGTCGCCGTCGAACGTGAGGTCGCGGCCGGCGGCGCGGATCATCATGACGTTCTCGACCAGCGGGGTATCGACCATCAGGTAGTACTCATAGCCGTTCTTCCAGCCGTCCAGCTCCGGGATCTCCTGGATGTAGCGCGGCGACAGGACCTCGGCCAGCCCGGCGGCGTCCAGCGTGCCGTCGGTGTAGTCGGCGATGGCGACCTCGGTGGGGGCCGCGTCGGCGCCCGCGGCGGCGGCGCCGACCTGGTCGGTCAGCCAGGAGAACATCGCGGTGCCGATGTTGCGCATGTCGGCCACGCTCCTCTTCTGCTTGGCCTTCTGCAGCGCATCCAGGAAGTTCGGGATGAGCAGCGCGGCGATGATGCCGATGATCGCGACGACGATCAGCAGCTCGATCAGCGTAAAGCCCTTCTGCCGGTTACGGATCTTGGTCAACATGTTCGGGTCTCCTCCCCTGGTTTTACCTCTTGCCTACGGGCTATCCGCAAGGCGTGTCGAAAGCTTGTTAAAGCAGGGTCGATGCCAGGGGTTCAACGACTATAAGTCCTTTGTTTTCTTTGGCTTCAAATTCGATCGCGACAAAATTTGACACCGTCCGTTAGCACTAAGTGTCAGACAC
>JBKKAU010000114.1:0-5845 GCA_046714475.1 Thermoanaerobaculia bacterium | reverse complement strand
GCCCGTCCTTGCGAGGCGCCGTGGCGGCCGCCGGCTTCTCGCTCCGGGCCGGCGGCGCCGTGGCCGCGGCGGCCTTGCGCGCCTCCTCCCACTGCGTGGAGTCGGCGTAGAGCTGGGCGCCGCCCCGGCCGTCGAGCGCCAGGACCACGGTCGAGACCCGGTCGAGGAGATAGCGGTCGTGGGTCACGAGCACCAGGCCGCCGGGGAAGTCGAGCAGGCTCTCCTCCAGCACCTCCAGGGTCGGGATGTCGAGGTCGTTGGTCGGCTCGTCGAGGATCAGCAGGTCGGCGGGCCGGAGCATCAGCCGGGCGATCAGGATGCGGGCCTGCTCGCCGCCGGAGAGGCGCGACACCGGCGTGTCGAGCTGCTCGGGGCGGAACAGGAAGCGTTTCGCCCAGGCGGCGACGTGGATCGGGCGGTCCTGGTAGATCACCGAGTCCCCTTCGGGGGCGAGCGCCCGCCGCAGGGAGACGTCGCGGTCCAGGTTCTCGCGCCCCTGCTCGAAGCGGACGACGCGCAGCCGGTCGGCGCGCTCGATCTCGCCGCCGTCGGGCTCCAGCGTGCCGTCGAGCAGCGACAAGAGCGTCGTCTTGCCGCTGCCGTTCGGCCCCAGGAGGCCGAGCCGCATGCCGGGCGTGATCGTCAGGTCGAGGCCGTCGACGATGCGGACGAGGCGCTGGTCGCCGAAGCCCTTGGCGAGGCCGCGGGCGACGAGGAGCTTCTTCGTCTTGCGGCCGGAGGCGGCGAAGTCGATCCCGGCCGTCCCCTGGACCGTGCGCTCGCGCACCTCGGCCAGCTCGTCGAGCAGCTTGCCGGCCGACTGGATGCGCGCCTTGGACTTGGTGGTGCGGGCCTTGGCGCCGCGCCGCAGCCACTCCACCTCGCGCCGCGCCCGGTTGGCCAGGGTCTCCTGGTACTCGGCCTGCTGGCGCAGCACCTCGTCGCGCTGCATCAGGAAGTCGCTGTAGCGCCCCTCGGCCTGGAGCAGGCCGGCGGGATAGGAGCGGTTGAGCTCCAGCATGCGCCCGGCGACGTTCTCGAGGAAGTAGCGGTCGTGGCTGACGACCAGGTAGGCGAGGGCGCGCTCGGCGAGCAGCGCCTCCAGCCAGAGGATGCCTTCGAGGTCCAAGTGGTTGGTCGGCTCGTCCATCAGCAGGACGTCCGGCTCGGCGACCAGCTCGCGGGCGATGGCGAGGCGCTTGCGCCAGCCGCCGGAGAGGACGGCGACCGTCTGGCCGGGGTCGGCGAAGCCCGCCCGCGACAGGGTGGCCGCCACCCGGCCGGCGATCTCGTAGCTTTCGAGGCCGGCCGCCGCGGGGCCGGCGGCGAGGGCCGCCGCGCGCACCTCCTCGCCGGTCTTCTCCGGCGCGAAGACGGGGTCCTGCGGCACGTGCCCGGCGCGGATCGACCGCCGCACCGAGCGCGTGCCGCTGTCCGGCTCCTCGATCCCGGCCAGGATCTTGAGCAGAGTGGACTTGCCCGAGCCGTTGGGGCCGATGAGCCCCACCCGGTCGCCTTCGAACAGGCCGAAGGTGAGGCCGGTGAACAGCGGCCGCGCGCCGTAGGCCTTGGAGATGCCCTCGCAGCTCAGCAGGAGCTGCACGCCAATGTCCTCACCAGCTCACCGAGCTCACCGAGCTCACCAGACCCGGCACGTGTCCTGCGGCGCCATCGGCTGGCCGGCCTCGCACTGGAAGGCCTGCCGGAACTCCGGCAGGTTCGACACCACGCCGTTGACCCGGTAGCGGCCCGGCGAGTGCGGGTTGGTCAGCGCCAGCTGGCGCGAGTACTCCGGCTGGTTGTTCTCGCACCAGATCTGCGCCCAGCCAAGGAAGAACCGCTGGTCCGGGGTGAAGCCGTCCCGCGGGGCGACCTTCTTGCCGGCCAGGACGTCCTGCAGCGCCATGTAGGCGATGCGCAGGCCGCCCAGGTCGGCGGTGTTCTCGCCCAGGGTCAGCCTGCCGTTGACCTTGACGTCGCCGACGGCGGTGTAGCCGCTGTACTGCTTGTCGACGCAGGCGGTCCGCTCCTCGAACTTCCTGGCGTCCTCGGGGGTCCACCAGTCGCGCAGGTTGCCCTCGGCGTCGAACTTCCGGCCCTCGTCGTCGAAGCCGTGGGTCAGCTCGTGACCGATGACGGCGCCGATGGCCCCGAAGTTGACCGCGTCGTCCAGGCCGACGTCGAAGAACGGCGGCTGCAGGATGCCGGCCGGGAAGTTGATGTCATTCATCGACGCCATGTAGTAGGCGTTGACCGTCGGCGGGGACATCAGCCACTCCAGCCGGTCGACCGGCCGGCCGATCTTGCCGATCTGGCGGCGGGACTCGAACTGCGCGGCGCGCGTCCAGTTGCCCAGGGCGTCGCCGCGGACGACGCGCAGGGAGCCGTAGTCCCGCCAGGTCTTGGGATAGCCGATCTTGGTGCTGATCCGCGCCAGCTTGTTCAGGGCCTCCTTCTCGGTGGCGTCCCCCATCCAGTCGAGCTCGCGGATGTCGCGGTCGAGAGCGCGGATCAGCGCCTGGACCAGCTCGTCCATGCGCCGCCGGCCCTCCTCGCCGAAGGTGACCTCGACGTATTTCTGGCCGAGCGCCTCCCCCAGGTGCTCGTCGGTGGCCTCGACGCAACGCTTCCAGCGCGGCCGGAGCTCCTGGGTGCCGCTCAGGGTGGCGTCGAAGAAGCCGAACTCCGCGTTGACGAAGGCGGCCGGCAGCATGTCCGCGAGGTCGGTCGCCAGCCGCGTCCGCAGGTAGGTCTTCCAGTCGCCCAGCGGCACGGCGGCGAGACGCGCCTCGACCTGCTTCATGAACTCGGGCTCCATGACGTTCAGCTCCTTGGCCTGCGGGAGCCCGACCTCCGCGAGGTAGGTCTTCCAGTCGAAGGAGGGGGTGAGCGCCTGGAGCTGGGCCACGGTCATCAGGTGGTAGAGCTTGTCCGGGTCGCGCCGCTCGACCGGTGACAGGGCGCCCTTCGCGAGGTCGGTCTCCAACTGGAGCACGGCGCGGGCGCCGGCGGCCGCCTTCTCAGGCGAGTCGCCCAGCAGCTCCAGCGTCTTCTGGAGGTAGGCGAGGTACTTCTTGCGGATCTCGACCGACTGCGGATCCTCCTGCAGGTAGTAGTCGCGGCTCGGCAGCCCCATGCCGCCCTGGGTGGTCACGGCGAGGACCCGGGTGGAGTCCTTGAAGTCCTGGATCGCGCCGAAGCCGAAGAGCGCGTCGACGTCGGCCTCCTGCAGGTCGGCGACGAGCGCCGGCAGGCCGCGCTTGTCCTTGAGCGCGGCGATGCGCTCCAGGTCGGGCCGCAGCGGCTCGAGCCCGCGCGACTCGACCATCTTCTCGTCCATGCAGGCGGCGTAGTAGTCGCCGATCTTCTGCTCGACGGCGGTGCGCCCGGGCCGGTCCTGGGAGGCCTTCTCCAGGATGTCGCGCAGGATCGCCTCGTTGTTGCGGTAGAGCTCGTCGAAGCGTCCCCAGCCGGGCCGGTCGCCCGGTACGGGGTTCTGCTCGACCCAGGCGCCGCACGAGTACTGGTAGAAGTCGACGCACGGGTCGGCGCCGCGGTCCATGTTGACGGCGCCGAACTCGATCTTCTTGAAGCCCTCGGGGGCCGGCCGGTCCTCCTGGGCGGAGAGGGGGAACGAGCAGACCGCCAGGGCGGCCGCGATCACGAATTGCTTTTTCATCGCTGGATTCCTCATGCCTGTCGAGGAGCCCGCCGGCTGTCCGCCGGCGGGCTCCGAAGGAGAGGAATGGTAGCAGGCCGCGGGCGCGCCGGGGGATCACCAGACCCGGCAGGCGTTCTCGCGCACCATCGGCTGGCCGGCCTTGCAGCCGAAGGCGCGCTGGAACTCCGGCATGTTGGCCACCACGCCGTTGACCCGGTAGCTGCTGGTGGCGTGGGGATCGCTCAGGGCGCGCCGGCGGAGGACCTCGGGCCGCGCGTTCTCGCACCAGATCTGGCCGTAGGAGAGGAACAGGCGCTGCTCCGGGGTGAAGCCGTCGATCTTCGGCCTCTCCTTCCGCTGGCCGGCGGCGAGGGTGTCCTGGAGGGCCATGTAGGCGATGCGCAACCCGCCGAGGTCGGCGGTGTTCTCCCCCAGGGTGAGCTTGCCGTTGAGCTTGACGTCGTCGACCGCGGTGTACTGCGAGAACTGGGCTTCGAGGCAGGCGGTGCGCTCCTGGAACCGGCGGGCGTCCTCGGGCGTCCACCAGTCGCGCAGGTTGCCCGCGGCGTCGAACTGCCGGCCCTCGTCGTCGAAGCCGTGCGTGACCTCGTGGCCGATCACCGCGCCGATGGCGCCGAGGTTGGCGGCCTCGTCGAGCCGGGGATCGAAGAACGGCGGCTGCAGGATGCCGGCCGGGAAGGTGACGTCGTTGCGCAACGCCTCGTAATAGGCGTTGACGGTCGCCGGGGTGGTGGTCCACTCCCGCCGGTCGAACGGCTTGCCGATCCTGGCGATCTGGCGCCGCAGCTCGAATCCCTTGCCGCGCTGCCGGTTCCCGAGGGCGTCGCCGCGCGCCACGCGCAGGCCGCCGTAGTCGCGCCAGGTCTTCGGATAGCCGATCTTGGCGTCGATCCCGGCGAGCTTGGCGAGGGCCTCGCGGCGCGTCGCCTCGCTCATCCAGTCGAGCTCGCGGAGATCGCGCTCCAGGGCCTTGAGGAGCGCGGCCACCATCGCCTCGGCGCGCCGGCGGTCCTCCGCGCCGAAAGCCGTCTCCACATAGACCTGGCCGAGGGCCTCGCCGAGATCGGTGTCCACGGCGGCGAAGCAACGCTCCCAGCGCGGCTGGAGCCGTTCGGACCCGCTCAGGGCCTTGCGAAAGAAGTTGAAGTCCTCCTGGACGAAGGCCGCCGGCAGCGCCGGCGCGGACGCGTTGACCAGCCGCCAGCGCAGATAGCTCTTCCAGTCCGCGAGCGGCGCCGACCGGAGCTGCGCCTCCATGGCCTCGAGGAAGCGGGGGACCGCGATGTTCATCTCCTGGAAGGCCGGCGCGGCGACCGCGGCGAGGTAGGCCTCCCAGTCGAACGAGGGCGCGAGCCGCGCGAGGTCGGCCCGCTTCATCAGGTGGTAGAGGCTTCCCGGCTCGCGCAGCTCGACCGGCGACAGCCACCCCTCGGCGAGGGCGGTCTCGATGCGCAGCGCGGCCCGGGCGCGCGCCTCGGCGGTCTCGGGCGGCTCGCCCAGCAGCTCGAACATCCTGCGGATGTGGGCCGCGTACTTGTCGCGGACCTCCACCGACTTCGCATCGCCCTGGAGGTAGTAATCGCGGCTGGGGAGGCCGATCCCGGCCGGGGCGACGCCGGCGATCACCCGGCCGGAGTCCTTGAAGTCCTGCAGGGAGCCGAACTGGAACAGCGCGTTCACCCCGGCCTGTTGCAGGCGCGCCACGGCGCGCGCCAGGCCGGCCCGGTCCGTTGCCGCCTCGACGGCGTCGAGGTCGGCCTGGAGGGGCGCCGTGCCCCGCGCCTCGATCCCCGCCTCGTCCATGCAGGAGGCGAAGTAGTCGCCGAGCTTCTGCTCGTGGGGCTGGCGCGCCGGGTCGTCCTTCGAGACCTTGTCCAGGGCCGCGCTGACGATCGCCATGTTGTTCGAGTACATCTCGTGGAACCTGGACCAGACTCCACGGTCCGCGGGGACGGGGTTGGCCTTGAGCCAAACGCCGCAGGCGTGCTGGTAGAAGTCCTGGCAGGGGTCGACCGCGGGGTCCAGCAGGGAGGGGTTGAAGCCGGTGAGCTTCCGGGCCGGGTCCGCCCCGGCAGGCGCCGCCAGGGCGAGGAGGGTCAGAAGACCCAGGGACAAGGGGATCTGCCGCATCGGGTGAGCTCCATCGTGAAGGGAACGTCCTCC
>JBKKAU010000113.1:0-2946 GCA_046714475.1 Thermoanaerobaculia bacterium | reverse complement strand
ATGGACCAGCCGTCGGAGACGATGTGATGGATCGTCAGGAGTAGCAGGTGGTCGTCCGGGCCGAGCTCCAGCAGCCGGCTCCGCAGCAGGGGGCCGTGGGCGAGGTCGAACGGGGCGAGCGCCTCTTCCTGAGCCAGCTGAGCCAGCTGAGCCAGGAGCGTGGCAGCGGGCTCTCTCCTGTCCCGCGGCAGCCCCCGCAGGTCGATCCGGCCCAGCGGAACACCGATCTCTTCCAGGGAGATCCTTTGGGCCGGCTCCCCGGAAGGGCTCGGAAAGGTGGTGCGCAGCGACTCGTGGCGCACCGTGAGGGCGGCCAGGGCGCCCGCCAACGCTCCGGTATCCAGCTCCCCGAGCAGCCGCAGCGCGATCGGGATGTTGTAGGTGGGCCGCCCCGGCTCGAGCTGGTCGAGGAACCAGAGGCGCTGCTGGGCGAAGGAGAGCGGCAGGTCTCCTCCGCGCGGCGCCGGGGTCAGAGGGATCTCCGCCGCCGGTTCCCGCGTCCGGCGGAGGGCCTCGATCCGCCGCGCGAGAGCGGCCACGGTGGGCTCGGCGAACAGGTCTCCCAGCGTCAGCTCGACGCCGAAGGTCTTGCGGATCCTCGAGACCACCTGCATCGCCGCCAGGGAGTGCCCTCCCCGGTCGAAGAAGCCTTCGTCGATGCCGATGCGGTCCAGCTTGAGCACCTCCGCCCAGATCCCCTCCAGGACCTCTTCGGCCGGCGTGCGGGGGCGGGCGTGAGGCCCCGCCGTCTCCCCCGGGCCGGGTCCCGGATCGGGGAGGGCGCGGCGGTCCACCTTGCCGTTGGGGGTGAGCGGCATCTCGTCGAGCGCCACGAAGGCGGAGGGGATCATCGGCTCGGGGAGACGCTCCGCGAGCCACGCCCGGAGGGCCGGCGGGGACACCTCCTGGGCCGGAGTCACATAGGCGACGAGACGCCGGTCACCGCCATCCCCCCGTGCCAGGACCGCGACGCCCCGCACCGCCGGATGCCGGGAGAGGACCGCCTCCACCTCTCCGGGCTCGACGCGGAAACCGCGGATCTTGACCTGCGCGTCGGTGCGTCCCAGGAACTCCAGGACGCCATCCGGCCGCCAGCGGGCGAGGTCACCCGTGTCGTAGAGCCGGTCGCCGGGCTGCCCCTGGAGGTGGGCAAAGGGGTCGGGCAGGAAGCGCTCCGCGGTCAGGTCCGGGCGCCGGAGGTAGCCGCGGGCGACGCCCGGGCCGCCGGTGAAGAGCCGGCCCGGGGTCCCGGCGGGCACCGGCCGGAGGTTCGCGTCCAGGAGGTGGACCCGGGTCCCGGGGAGCGGCCGGCCGATGGGCACCGTGGCCCCGACCGGCAGGGTGATCCGGTGGCAGGAGGTGAGGACCGAGCTCTCGGTGGGGCCGTAGCCGTCGACCAAGCGCACGCCTGGAAGTTGCCGCTGCGCCTCTTCGACGTGCGAGGCCGACAGGACGTCGCCCCCGGCCAGGATCTGCCGGAGAGGGGCGAGGTCCTCCAGACCCCGTTCGACCATCTGATGGAACAGGCCGGCCGTGAGCCAGACGGTGTTCACGCCGTGCCGGCGGATCGTCGCGGCGATCCCGTCGAGAGACGGAGCCTCCGGGGGGTACAGGACAAGGTGGCCGCCGTTCGCCAGGGCCGCCCAGATCTCCAGCGCCGAGACATCGAAGGCGAGAGGCGCGAGCTGGAGCCAGACCTGGGAGGAGCCCGCCTCGAAAGCCCCCGGCCGGCCGGGACGGACCAGCCGCGCGAGCCCCTCGTGCCGCACCTCCACCCCCTTGGGCCGGCCTGTCGAGCCGGAGGTGTACATGACGTAGACCAGCCCCTCGCCTCCGGCCGCTACCTCGGGCAGGTCCAGCGGGTCCCCCGCGCCGGGCGGCTCCGGTTCGAGGGGGACCACCCGGGCGAGCCCTTCGGGCAGGAGTCCGGCCAGGTCGGGCTGCGCCAGTACCAGCGGCGCCCTGGAGTCGGTGAGGAAGAAGGCGAGCCGCTCCCGTGGAGACACGGAGTCGAGGGGGAGGTAGGCGCCGCCCGCCTTGAGGATGGCAAGCAGGCCGGCGACCATCTCCGGCGAGCGCTCGGCCAGCAGGGCTACCAGCGACCCGGGCCCCACCCCCAGCCCGCGCAGGCGCCGAGCGAGGCGGTCCGCCTGCCGGTTCAGATCGCCGTAGCTCAGCGTCCGGTCGCCGGAGGTCACGGCGGGCGCCTCCGGCGTTTTCTCCGACCACTCCTCGAAGAGCCGGTGGACGCCGACGGTGGGGAAGTCGCCCGCGGTGTCGTTCCATTCGACGAGGCACTGGTGCGACTCGGCTCCGGTCAGCGCCTCGAAATCGGACAGGCGCCGCCGGGGATCGGCGGCGAAACCCTCCAGCAACGCGCGCAGGTGCTCCAGCAGACGCAGGGCCTCCACGTCGTCGAGGCGCGCGCGGTCGTGGATGGCGCGCAGCGCCAGCCCGTCGCCGGGCGTCACGGCCAGGGTGAGCGGGTAGTTGGAAGCCTCGACCAGCCGCGCCTCGCGGACCTCGACGCTGCTGGGGCCGGCCCGCTGCTCCGCCGTGGTCGGGAAGTTCTCGAATACGAACAGGCTGTGGAACAGCGGGCCGCGCGGCGCTCCGCTCCAGCCCTGGACCTCGAAGAGCGGGCTGTGCTCGTACTGCCGGACGGCCGTCTGCCGTTCCTGCAGGCGGCGCAGCCAGGCGAGGAGAGGCGCCTCGGGAGCCACCGCCACCCGGAGCGGCAGGGTGTTGATGAAGAGCCCCACCATGGACTCCACCCCGGGCAGCGATGCCGGCCGGCCCGAAACGGTGACGCCGAAGAGCACGTCCTCCTCGCCGCTGGCGCGGGAGAGGAGGAGGGCCCAGGCCCCTTGCGCCAGGGTGTTGGCCGTGAGCTGGTCCTCGCGGGCCAGCGACTGGAGCGCCGCCGTGACGGCGGGCGACAGGCGC
>JBKKAU010000112.1:0-7946 GCA_046714475.1 Thermoanaerobaculia bacterium | reverse complement strand
ACTTGCGGCTGGTCAACCCCAACAACAAGCGGCGGTTCACGGTCCTGGTGCTGGGGTCGGGCCTGGCCGGCGCCTCGGCCGCGGCGCGCCTGGCCGAGCTGGGCTACGAGGTGAAGTGTTTCTGCTTCCAGGACAGCCCGCGCCGCGCCCACTCGATCGCACCCCACGGCGGTATCAACCCCCCAAAGAACTACCACAACGACGGCGACAGCGTCTTCCGGCTCTTCTACGACACCATCAAGGGCGGCGACTTCCGGGCGCGCGAGTCCAACGTCCACCGCCTGGCCGAGCTGTCGGTCAACATCATCGACCAGTGCGTCGCCCAGGGCGTCCCCTTCGCCCGCGAGTACGGCGGCCTTCTTGACAACCGCTCGTTCGGCGGCGCCCAGGTCGCCCGCACCTTCTACGCCCGCGGCCAGACCGGCCAGCAGCTCCTGCTCGGCGCCTACCAGGCCCTCTCCAAGGAGATCGCCTCCGGTCGCGTCCAGATGTACGTGCGGACCGAGATGCTCGACCTGGTGGTCGAGAACAACCGCGCGATCGGCGTCGTGGTCCGGGACATGGTGACCGGCCGGATCGAGAGCCACGCCGGCCATGCGGTGGTCCTGGCGACCGGCGGCTACAGCAACGTCTACTACCTGTCGACCAACGCCAAGGGCTCGAACGTCACGGCCACCTGGCGGGCGCACCGGCGCGGCGCGCTGTTCGCCAACCCCTGTTACACCCAGATCCACCCGACCTGCATCCCGGCCTCGGGCGACTACCAGTCCAAGCTGACGCTGATGAGCGAGTCGCTGCGCAACGACGGCCGTATCTGGGTGCCCAGGGACCCGAACGACCGCCGTTCGCCCGAGCAGATCCCCGAGGCGGACCGCGACTACTACCTGGAGCGCAAATACCCGAGCTTCGGCAACCTGGTGCCGCGCGACGTCGCGGCCCGGAACGCCAAGACGGTCGTCGACGAGGGGTACGGCGTCGGGCCGCAGAAGAACGGCGTCTACCTCGACTTCTCCGCCTCCATAGAGCGCCTGGGCAAGAAGGTGATCGAGGAGCGCTACGGCAACCTCTTCGCCATGTACGAGAAGATCACCGGCGAGGACCCGTACGTCGTGCCGATGCGCATCTACCCGGCGCCGCACTACACCATGGGCGGCCTCTGGGTGGACTACAACCTGATGAGCAACGTCGAGGGGCTGTTCGTCCTCGGCGAGGCCAACTTCTCCGACCACGGCGCCAACCGCCTCGGCGCCAGCGCGCTGATGCAGGGGCTGGCGGACGGCTACTTCGTCATCCCCTACACCATCGGCGACTACCTGTCCGGCCGTCTGGGCGAGAAGGTCACGACCGAGCGCGACGCCTTCCGCGCCACCGAGGCCGACGTCGCCGACAGCATCCAGCGCCTGATGTCGGCGAGCGGCCGGCGCAGCCCGGACTCCTTCCACCGCGAGCTCGGCCGCATCACCTGGGATTACTGCGGCATCGCCAGGAACGCCGGCGGGCTCCGCAAGGCCCTGGAGCTGATCCCCGCGTTGCGCGAGGAGTTCTGGCGGACCGTGCGGATCACCGGCTCTCCGAGCGATCTCAACCAGGACCTGGAGCGGGCGTTGCGCGTCGCCGACTACTTCGAGCTCGCCGAGTTGATGTGCCGCGACGCCCTGGACCGCGACGAGTCCTGCGGCGGCCACCTGCGCGAGGAGCACCAGACCCCGGAGGGCGAGGCGCTGCGCAATGACGCCGAGTACTCCTTCGTCTCCGCCTGGGAGTGGAACGGGCCGGACAAGGCGTCGACCCGCCACAAGGAGCCGCTCGAGTTCGAATTCGTCAAGCCCACGCAAAGGAGCTACAAGTAATGGACCTCACACTCTACGTCTGGCGCCAGTCGGGCCCGGCGGATCCGGGCCGGATGGTCCGGTACGAGGCCAAGGGGGTCAACCCCGACAGCTCGTTCCTGGAGATGCTGGACGTCGTCAACGAGCAGCTCGCCGAGCGCGGCGAGGTGCCGATCTCGTTCGAGCACGACTGCCGCGAGGGCATCTGCGGCTCCTGCGGCTTCCTGATCAACGGCGTGGCCCACGGCCCGCTCCCCAGGACTACCGTCTGCCAGCTCCACATGCGCCACTTCAAGGACGGCGACACCCTCTATCTGGAGCCCTGGCGGGCCCGCGCCTTTCCCGTGGTCAAGGACCTGGTGGTCAGCCGCAACGCCTTCGACCGTATCGTCCAGGCCGGCGGCTACATCTCGATCGCGACCGGCAGCGCCCCGGAGGCGAACCTGACGCCGGTGCCCAAGCCGCTCGCCGACCGCGCCTTCGACGCCGCCGAGTGCATCGCCTGCGGCGCCTGCGTGGCGCAATGCCCGAACGGCGCGGCGCAGCTCTTCACCTCGGCCAAGGTCTCGCACCTGAACCTGCTGCCGCAGGGACAGCCCGAGCGCTACGAGCGCGCCCTCGCCATGGTCGAGGCGATGGAGAAGGAGGGCTTCGGCGCCTGCTCCAACTACACCGAATGCGAGGGCGTCTGCCCCAAGGGCATCTCGATCGACTTCATCGCCCAGATGAACCGCGACTACCTCAAGGCCAAGGCCAAAGGGGTGTTGAAGTCGCCGATGAAGACCTAAGGCCCTCAGCCCGCGGGGGTGGCGGCCCTCTCCACCGCCTCCACCCCCGCCTCCAACCCGTCCCTCTCCCGCGCCTCCCTCCCGAACGCCGCCGCCCGCTCGCGGAACGACGGGTCTTCGACCACCCGCCGCAGCAGCGGTGCCAGCTGCTGCGCGTTCAACCGGTGGACACGGAATGCCTTGGGGCCGAGCCCGAGGGTCTGGACACGGTGTGCCCAGTAGTGCTGGTCGAGCAGGTGGGGGAGGACGATCTGTGGCACGCCCGCCCGGGCCGCCGCGGTCGTGGTCCCGGCGCCGCCGTGGTGGACCACCGCTGCGAGGCGCGGGAAGAGTAGCGGATGCGGCGTCGGGCCGAGGACGTGGCACCACTCGGGCAGGTCCCGGCGCTCTCCCCGCTCCCCGAGACCGGTCCAGCCGGAGTGGAGGAGAAGCCGGCATCCCGCCCGCCCGGCGGCGTCGAGCACGGTCCGGGTCACCGCCTCGGGCCGCCCGGTCACCATGCTGCCGAAGCCGACATAGACGGGAGGCGGCCCGGCGGCGAGAAAGGCTTCCAGCTCCGCGGCGAGCGGGCCGTCCGGCTCCAACACCCAGGCGCCGGTCGGGACGACGTTGCCGGGTGCGTCCGGAGGCAGCGGCGCGAGCCGCGGGTCGGCGGCGAGAAGCAGGGTGCCCTGGAGGGCGATGAAGCGCGAGGGGTGATCGACGGGCGGGAGGTCGAGCCGCGCCCGCCCGCGGTTGAGCGCGCCGCGCAGGAGGAGGTTGCTAACTCCTCCCAATAGCCGCCAGCTCGCGCGGTTGGCCCAGCGGGGGAGCGTCTGGGGAGGGACGGGAGGCGGCGGATGCCAGGCGCTGGGGATCGCGGCCGGGCAGAAGACCGCGGTGAAATAGGGGATGCCCAGGCGCTCGGCGATCGAGCCGGCCGCGAACTGCAGCCCGGCTCCCACGACCACGTCCGCTCCCGCGCAGAGGTCCGGCAGCGCCTCGAACTGCAGCGGGATCAGCTCCCGGGAGAGGTGCCGGAACTCCCAGCCGAGCTTGTGCACGTCCTCGCGGTGTTGTCTGAGCAGCGCCTCGATGTCCATGCCGACCGGGTGGAAAGTGAGGCCGGACGAGCGCACCCAGGGCCCGAAGTCGTCGGGCGCCGCGACCGCGACCTCGTGGCCGCGCCCGCGGAGGGCAAGGCCGAGGGCTAGGATCGGCTGGACGTCGCCGCGCGTGCCGTGAGGGGCGAGCAGGACCTTCATCCGGGTAGCTTAATGGCACGACCGGAGGGCTGTGGTATGGTTGTCCGCTCACTGAACTTGCCGCGAGAGGTACGATGCCTCAGATCGTCCGTGTCGGGGTTCTCGCCCCCCACAAGCCAGGTTCGGATCCGAGACAGGCGCTGGATTTCGCCAATATCGTGATCCCCCAGCATCTCTACGAAAGCCCCTACCGGCCTGCGGCGGACGGCGACAAGGTAGAGCCGGTGCTGCTGGAGGCCCCTCTCCAGGTCGACTCGGCGGGGCCGCGCAACCTGTCGTTCTGGACCACGGTCCGGCGCGACCGCAAGTTCGCGGACGGCACCCCGGTGACCGCCGCGGCGGTCGCCGCCTCCCTTTCGGCGACCCCGAGCTTCGCCAACGAGGCGACCGTCGAGGCCAAGGGGGACCGGATCTATTTCCGGCTCCGGCACGCCAACGCCCGTTTCGACCTGACGCTCGCCAACCTGAACCTGCCGGTGGTGAAGAGGGGGCCGGGCGGCTACGTCGCCACCGGGCCGTTCATCTATGCTCCCGACTCGCGATCCGACCTCGTACGGCTGGTGCGCAACCCGCACTACACGGGGCTCGTCTACCCGGACGAGATCCAGGTCCACGTCTATCCACCGGATGCGGACGGCCGGCCCACTTCCCTGATCGAGGCCGTCAAGCGGCGCGAGATCGATTTCACCGACTACCTCTCTCGCGAGCAGGTCAACGAAGTCTCGGGCGTCCAGAAGATCCTGGTCCCCGGCTTTTGCACGTCCTTCCTGTTCTTCAATACCGAGAAGATCGTGGATTCGCGGGTGCGGCGGGCCCTGGCCTACAACGTCGACCGGCTGGCCCTGGCTTCGGCGCTGTTCTCGAACCCGGTCGCCTTCGCCGCCTCGTCGCTGCTGCCGCCCGTGCTCGGGCGGGTGCGGGACCGTTTCGCGTTCAGCGCCGAGCGCGCGGCCTCGCTGCTCAAGGAGGCCGGCTTCGTCCCGCCGGTCCGCCCGTGGACGATGCTCTTCCCGGCCCTGCCGCGGCCCTACCTGGCCCAGCCCCAACTCGTCGCGGAGAAGCTGGTCGAGCGCTTCGCCGCTCTGAAGATCCCGATACGGCTCGAGCCGGCCCGGGATATCGCCGACTTCTCGCGGCGCGCCGAGGGTGGCAGCTACGACCTCGCCTTATGGGGGTGGATCCCGGACACTCCCGACCGCATCGACTACCTGCAGGGGCTCCTCTCCTCGGCCTGGATCCCGCGGCCGGGCCATTCCGCCGCCTTCAGCGGCAACCTGGCCCGCTTCAAGAACGCGGCGATGGACGGGGCCCTGGCGAGCTACCGCAGCGAGCGCCGCGAGGACACGCTGACCGAGATCCACCGCATGATCGAGGAGGAGGCGCCGCTGCTGCCGCTGCTCTACGGCACCCGGATCGCCGTGATGTCCTGGCGTTTCACCGCCCGGCCGGCCAGCTTCGAGTGGCGGCCCTTCCTCGCCGAGACCCCGCTCAAGAAGGACTGAGCGGCCTCTCGGAGAGCACGCAGCCGATGGCGTCGATGTAGGCGCCCGCCCTGCCGAAGAACGCGACGACCTCCAGGTTCGGCCACTGCGGGCCGACGTTGTAGGAGTAGGTGGCGTGCCCGCCGTCGCCGCCGTAAGGGCCGACCGAGCGCCGGGTCGTGTGGAAGACGATGGAGTGGACGACCGAGCCGTACCGCCCCTGGATGCCGATAAGGTACTCGTCTTCCTGGAGCGTGATCGTCGTCTCCTCGCCGCCGCTGCCGCCTTGCATCTTGGAGACCTTGCCGTCCGCCCAGTGGATCTGGAGGGCGTCGATGTAGTCCCCGTGCCGGACGACGATCTTCGAGATCTTCCGTCCGGCGGAGCTCCAGTCGTCCTGGAAGTCGTACCCGCCCGCCCCTCCCGAAGGCCCGCATCGGATCTGGTTTGGCATGGGCGGCAGCCTATGCGCACCTCCCGGGCGGAGTCAACGCGGAGATTCCTGTTCCATTCCGCGAAACCGGCTGTCCAATCCAAGTGAACAGCATTGGACGGGGCTTCTCCTCCGAGACCTCGCCGCGATTTGGAAACTGAAAGGAGTACCCCATGACCCGTTCGACCTACAGCCTGGCCCTGATCTCCCTGCTCACCCTCCCGTTGGGGGCTGTCGGCTGCTCCAAGGACAGCAAGAGCCCGACCGAGCCTTCTTCGATCGCCGCTCCGGTCGTCTCCCAACAGGCCTCTTCCTCGACCACGTCCGTCTCCGACGAGAGCCGTAACCGGGGGCGCGGCCGGCGCGGCCGGGGCGGCAACGACGACCGCGGCGGCAACGACAACCGTGGCGGCCGGGGCGGCAACGATAACCGTGGCGGCAACGACAACCGCGGCGGCCGGGGCGGCAACGACGACGACGACAACAACAACCGGCAGGGCCAGGAGTTCGAAGCGCGCGTCACTTCGGTCGACGTCGGCGCGGGGATCATCACCCTGGCCAACGGCACCCGGGTCCGCGTCAACGCCCAGACGCAGTGGATCGCCCGGGGCGACCTGCTCTCCCTGACCGAGCTCGCCGGCTCCTTCCGCTCCGGCGACAACCCGCGCGTGGAAGGCCGCGGCACGCGGCAGGCGGACGGCACGATCCTCGCCAACACGATCAAGGCCGAGGTCGACAACTAAGAACTACCCCTCAGCTAGAATGGCCGGGTCCAAGAGGAGACCCGGCCATGTCCTTTCCACCCCTCCCGACCTGGGAGACGCTCCATCCCGCCGCCGTCCATTTCCCGATCGCGTTGCTGCTGATCGCTCCGCTCTTCGCGCTCGCCGCCCTGGCGCTGCGCCGGGAGCGCCGGGGCCTGTCGCAGGCGGCGTTCTTCCTGATGCTGCTGGGCACGGCCGGGGCGTTCCTCGCCGTCTCGACCGGCGAGGCCGCCGAGGAACGGGCGGAGGGCGTGCCCGGCGCCGAGGAGGTCCTCCACGAGCATGAGGAGGAGGGGGAGCTGACGCGCAACGTGTTCGCCGGCCTCACATTGCTCTACGGCGCCTTGCTCCTGGCGCCGCTTCTCCTCAAGCGGGAGCCCGCGGGAGGGCTCTTCCTCGCCGCCCACCTCCTCTTTCTTCTCCTGTACCTCGGCGGGGCCTCGCTGCTGGCGAACACCGCCTATCTCGGAGGACGCCTCGTCCACGAGGTCGGAGTGCGGGGCTATCCGTAGATTTCCAGCTCTCCCGCCTCCGGCGTGATGATCGTCCCGGCCTCGCCGTGGAGGATGCGGACCAGGTCCGACAGAGCGCCGATGGCGGCGGTCTTGCCGGTCCGGCCGGCGAACTCGACGGCCGCTTCGACCTTGGGGCCCATGGAGCCGGTGGCGAAGTCGTAGGCGGCGAGCGCCCGCGGCGAGGCACGCCGGATCGCCCGCTGCGACGGCTTGCCCCAGTCGAGGTAGACGGCGTCGGCGTCTGTCGCCATGAGGAAGAAGTCCACCTCGAGCTCGCGGGCGAGGAGGGCGCTCGCCCGGTCCTTGTCCACCACCGCCTCGGCGCCTTGCAGCTTGCCGTTGGGGCCGTACAGGGTCGGGATGCCGCCGCCGCCGGCGCAGATGACGATGCAGCCGCGCTCCAGCAGCCATTTGACCGGCCGGATCTGGAAGATCCGCTTCGGCAGGGGCGAGGGCACGACGCGCCGGAAGCGGTCGCCGTCCGGCGCGATGGCCCAACCCTTCTCCTCGGACAGACGCCGGGCCTCCTCCTCGGTATAGAGGGGGCCGATCGGCTTGGTGGGGTTCTGGAACGCCGGGTCCTCCGGGTCGACCTCGACCATGGAGAGGACGGTGGCGAAAGGCTGCTCGAAGGGCAGGATGTTGCCCAGCTCCTGCTCGATCATGTAGCCGATCATCCCCTCGGTCTGGGCGCCGAGCACGTCGAGAGGGTAGGGGCTCACCTGCACATAGGCGGCGCTCTGCAGGGCGAGCAGGCCCACCTGGGGGCCGTTGCCGTGGGAGATGACGAGCTGGTGCTCGCGGCCGAGAGGGGCCAGGGCCTCGGCCGCGATCCTCACGTTCTTCCTTTGGTTCTCCGCGGTCATCTTCTCGCCGCGGCGCAGAAGGGCGT
>JBKKAU010000111.1:0-17675 GCA_046714475.1 Thermoanaerobaculia bacterium | reverse complement strand
CCGGTTCCGCGACGATGGGGGGGGGGGGGGGGGGCAACCGCCCCGGGGGGGGCGGCCAGACTCCCTCCCCCGGGGGCAAACCCCGGGGCGGCCCCGGCGTCCGCGCCTCGGCGGATGACGCCCAGGGTTTCCCCCCTGGGCTACCAAGAAGGGCGCCCTCCGGGCTTCCCTCCCTCCTCTTCCTGCCGAAGTTAGCGCCTCTAGGCCGGGGGGGTGAGGATTCCGCGAGCTAGCTCAGCGGGTTTCCCGCTTCTCTTCGAGGCGCTCGGGGAGCTGCTCGGGGTCGTTGCTGTTCTTGAGGCCCTTCTTGAAGTTGCTGATGCCCTCGCCGAGGCCCCGGCCGATCTGGGGCAGCCGGGTCGCCCCGAACAGCACGATGACGATCAGAAAGACGACGACGAGCTCTGGTACGCCAAGACCCATTGTGATTCTCCTGTGAGGGGCTATCCCCCCGGGCAGTCTAGCAGATCATCCCCGCGCCGGCTCCAGAACACCCTCCCAGACCTCCGTCAGATCCTCCACCAGCGCCTCGCCTTCCGGCAGATGAGAAAGGTGCCCCAGCCCCCGGGCCAGAGTCGGGGCCATCAGCGGCACATGCCGGTCCGCGCCCCGCAAAAGAAACGCGGCATAGGTGCCGACCGCCTTGATCGTGCGCTGGGCCGCGGCCCGGTGATACCGCACCCGGTCCTCCGCCGCCGGCAGGGCCGCGGCGACCAGGGCCGCCTCGGCGTCGGCCGGCGGGAAGAGCGTGTCGTTCAGCAGCGAGGCGAGGTCGTAGGCGGGCGGGCCGAGCCGCAGGTCCTGATGGTCGAGGACCGCCACCCTCCCCTCCGGCAACGGCATCAGGTTCCGGGCCATGAAGTCGCGATGGCACGGCACGGGCGGGTCGGCGGCCAGCCGGACGCAGACCTCGTCGAGCGCCTGGCGCAACGCCTCGGTCAGGGCCGGGCCGCCGGTGAGCCCCCGCGGCTCCAGGAAGAGGTCCCAGGTCTGGGCCAGCTCCTTGCGCAGCAGCTCGAGACCGAGCGGCGGGTTCAAGCACTCGACGCTCTCCACCGGGAGCTTCGCGATGCGGCCGGCGATCTGCAGGGCATCCTCGAAAAACGGCGCCGCCTCGCGCCACGGCCGCTCCCGCCAGTCGCCCAGCGTGTCCGGCCCCAGGTCCTCCAGCAGCATCCAGCCGTCGTCGCACGCCGCCCCGAGGACGCGCGGCACCCGCACCCCGACCTGCTCCAGGAGACCGGTGGTGCGCAGGAACCGCGGACAGGTCCCCCGGACCTCCGGCGGATAGGTCGCCAGGACCGCGGTCCTCCCGTCCTCCAGCACCAGCCGCGAGTATTGGCGGGCCGAGACGTCTCCGGGAAGGGGTTGGAGCTCGCGCAGAGAAAAGCCGATCCCGGCGAGCCAGGCCTGTACATCCGACCGCTCGCCAACCCTCTCCATCGGTACCGCCATCGTCCCAGCTCCTCCAAAAAGATCTGTTAGGCTAGCACGTCGCGGCGGTTCCGCAAGGGCGGGAATGGGCTGTGGATAAGGGTTGTTGCAGCCCCTGTCGCGGTTTGACACTCCATAGAGCGCAAGGGATAATCCGGCTCGGTTCTGGAACGAACAAGCTCGGAGGGCTGACCACTGGACGAGAAGCTTCACCTGATGCTCCGCGATCTGCGACGCGCCCTCTCCGAGGCGATCTCGGAGTCCACCGAGGTGCATCGCACACTGCGGAAGATCCGCGAGGAGGGCTACGCCCTCTATCTGCTCGTGGACTGCAAGCGCGAGAGCGAGGAAGACGACGACCTCCTCCCGATGAGCACCAGCAGCCGGCGTTCCTCGTCCTCGTCCTCCGACCCCGCGTTCCAGATCGACAGCCGCGACCTCTCGTTCCTGCGCTCGATCGGGATCGACCCCACGCGCCGGATGCGCCGGCGCCGCAGCAGCACGGTTTAGTCTCTCCGCCCGCCCCCCCTTCGGGACATGACGGGCGCTTTCGCGGCCTCCGCCGCTTTTCGCAGTCGTCATGAGCATCCCGAGCACTCTTGCCCCTCAGACCGCCGTCCTTCCCGACCTTCTCGGGTTGACCCGCGAACGCCTGCGCGAAGCGCTGGCGCCGGTGATCGACAAACCCTTCCGGGTCGAGCAGATCTACCAGGCCCTCTACACCCGCGGCGTGACCTCCTTCGAGGGGATGACCGACCTGTCCAAGGACCTGCGCTCGCGTCTGGCCGAACGGTTCCGGATCGGCCTGCCCGAGATCGAGACCAGCGCGCAGGCTTCCGACGGCACCGGCAAGTACCTCTTCCGTCTGCACGACGGCGCCACCATCGAGGCGGTGGACATCCCCGATGGCGACCGCCGCACCTTCTGCATCTCCTCGCAGGCGGGCTGCGCGCTGGCCTGCAAGTTCTGCGTGACGGGCTATTGGGGAGCGGGCCGCAACCTCACCGCGGGCGAGATCGTCGGCCAGGTGCTCGCCATCCGCGCCGACCGCGGTCTCCCGGCCGAGGGGCTCAACCTGGTCTTCATGGGGATGGGCGAGCCGCTGCTCAACCTGGAGAACGTGGAGACCGCGCTCGCGATCCTCACCGAGTCGATCTCGCCGCGCCGGATCACCGTGTCGACCGTGGGCATCCTCCCCGGCCTCGAAGCCATGGCGCAATGGGAGCGCCGGCCCAACCTGGCGATCTCGCTGCACGCGCCGGACGAAGCCCGCCGCGTCAGGATCATGCCGATCAACCGCACCTACCCACTGGACGACCTGATGGCCGCCCTGCGCCGCTACCCCCTGGAGCCCGGCCGCAAGATCACCTTCGAATACATTCTGATCCGCGACTTCAACGACGCCCCCGCCGACGCCGACCAGCTCGCCCAGCTCCTGCGCGGTCTGCGAGCCAAGGTCAACCTGATCCCCATCAACCCCGACCCGGTCTTAGGCGACAAGATGGTTCCGCCCTCCGACGCGAAGATCGAAGCCTTCAAGGAGCGCCTGCGCCAGCGGGGGCTGATCGCGACGGTACGGAAGCGGCGTGGGGATGACGTGAGTGCGGCGTGCGGGCAGTTGAGGGCGTTCGGGCGGGAGGCTCGGGGGTATCAGGGGCGGAACTTGGGGTAATCTATCTGTATGACTATTGAGCTGCCTGTTGCCGTGGAGAAGGATCTGCGGGATCTCGCGGTAGCGCAGAGCCGCGACATTCGCGATCTCGTGGAAGAAGCCCTCAGGCAGTACCTCGAAGCTGCGGCGATCACTGACTTGGACGCTGGAGACGTTGCCGAGGCTCAGGTCCAATTGGCTGGAGAGCTTCGCGGTATCGAGGAATGGAAGGATGGGCGTGTTTGAAACAGGCTGTCGCCAAGGGCCTGATTTGCCGTCACGTTGATACTCCGAAGCAGGAAAGATTAACCAAGTCGTCACGGCGCTCGGGAGTAAGCCATCTTAATGCTTAAGTATACGGACGTGTTTGTTCCCGGAGGATTCCCGCGGCACACGTATAACCCTCGCGGGGAATTACAGCTTGAGACTCGCCTAGGCGAAGTCCGTGACAATCTCTGTAAACTGGTTACAGTTACTGGGCAGACTAAGTCAGGGAAAACGGTGCTTACTCGCAAGACGCTGCCACCAGAAGACGTTGCACATTACTGATCCGTTCTTCGCTTTCTACTTACGCTGGGGAAACCTCAGATCCCAGCGGGGAGCCTAATGAGACGCTCTTAGGCAAGTACGACCAGCTTACTCAACGCGAGAGCCTGTTCCAGCTTTGGGCGCTGCCGACAACAACCATCCGTCAGATCTCGGGCCGTGGGTTCATGGTCATCTACCACCCAACAGAGAAGAACGACAACTTGTAGGGTTTTAGGGGGAACCATCGCACGCCTCATGTTCTGCTCCTGAGCGCCACCCTTCTGCTGCTCGTTGGGTGCGCGACGACACCGCCACCTCTCGGTTCGACTCTTCCCTCGATCCAGGAGAGCGACTACCAACCCTTCGCCCTGCCAGGGATAGGCTCCATTGAGGGCCAGGCGTTCCTGCGGACCCGCGGTGGGGACGTGAAGGTCGGGGCGGGCTCCGTGGTCACCTTGGACCCCTACACAAACTACAGCCTCGCGTGGTGGACGGACTATGGCGAAGACTGGAAGTATCGCGACTTCGTGCCTCCCGAGCCGCTCTTCCGCCAGTTTCGATGATGGCTACCGGGAGAGCACGGAGAGTTGGGCGTCGTTGCTACGGGGACTCAAGCGCCGTGGGATGAAGGCGCCGGTGGTGGCGGTCGGCGACGGTGCCCTGGGCTTCTGGGCGGCGGTGCGCGAGGTCTGGCCCGAGACGCTTGAACAGCGCTGCTGGGTTCACCGGCTGGCCAACGTCCTCGACAAGCTGCCCAAGCGGCTGCAGCCCAAAGCCAAGCAGGCTCTGCACGAGATCATGTACGCGCAGAGTCGGGAGCAGGCCGAGGAAGGCATCGATGGCTTCGCCAAGGAGTATGAGGCGAAGTACCCCAAGGCGGTGGCCTCGTTGCGCCAGGATCAGGACAAGCTGATGACCTTCTTCGGCCTGCCCGCCGAACACTGGCAACACCTGCGCACGACCAACGTCATCGAGTCCCCCTTTGCCACCGTCCGCTTGCGACAACGAGTCACCAAGGGCGCAGGCTCGAGGATCAAGGCTCTCGTCATGGCCTACAAGCTCCTCGACATGGCGCAGCAACGATGGTGCCGGCTCAATGCCCCTCACTTGCTCCCTTTGGTCAGGGCCGGCGTGAGGTTTATCGACGGCATACAGCACGAACGAGAGGAGATCAACCAGCCACAACGGAAGGCTGCCTGAGCACGATGCCGTCCACAACTATTGACAATACCTCCATTGACCTGTGCAGCTTTCCTGTCGTCATCAGAGCCAGCCCGAGCGCATCATCTCAGTTGTGGAGACTACGTTTCGATCTGCGTGTTTGCTCGATGTGGTCCGTGGTTCAACCCAGAATGCGAGGGCACCGCGTACTACGACTGCCAGGAGCAGTGCACGAATGACGGACACTGCCCTTGATCCATAGCCAAGGCACCGCCGGAAAGAGGGGCCACGCGCTTGTGTAACGGCAGAGAGCCCAGCCCTTGATTCAGACCCGCTGATGCCTTGCAAGCACGTGGCACCTCTTGGCGCAAGAGACATGAAAACCAGCGACGTTCTCCACAGCGATCCCGAGATCATGAGCGGCACACCCGTCTTCTTCGGAACACGCGTGCCGGTGAAGAATCTGATCGACTATCTCAAGGCGGGTGAAACGCTGGAGGAGTTCTTACACTCGTTTCCCTCGGTGACTCGCGAGCAGGCGGTCGCGGCCCTTCAACGGGCAGGCGAGCTCTTGGCTGAGAGCGCTCATAGGCACTCCTCCGACCCCGAATAAGTCTAGCGGGCGTTTCTTGGGACAGAACAGCTCGTGTAGCAGCCGATCAACCCTCGCGGGAGCCCGACGAGCTCTGTAGAGAGGCTGTTCAAGCCGTGGAGAAGCCAGAACAACCGTGAAGACTCTGAAACAATCCTGTTTGCTCCTATTCTGCCAAGGGATATCCTGAAATACCTTGATAGGAGCCCTACGAAGTTGTACGGGGCGTTTTCAGGACACGTAGGGCGCGTACAAAGCTCGCCGGGCTTCTACGTGGTTATTCCAGCGTCTCCACGACTCGCCGGGTGTATTCGTGAGTTGATCTGGCTTCCACACGACTCACCGGGTGTCTTTCTGCCTCGCGCAGCGTCTATCGGCCCTTGGCATCGGCTGCCGAAGGATGCTACTCTATGCACAATGCATCTCCCGGTCCCGAGCAGTTCTGGACGGGAACATCCAAAGGAGCGATCCATGAACAAGAAGCAACAGATGACGGCGAAGAAGGAGAGCACACCCGCTCTTCCCAAAGAGACCCTTCGGCGGCTCGACCCATCGGAGTTGCGGGGAGTAGCCGGCGGAGGCAGGCTCCGCGTTCCTATTGGTTACGAGGATGACGGCACTCCAATTTATGAATGACGTCACCGGGTAGGCGTGGACGAGGTGTCCCGCGCTACGGGGACTCCTCGTCGCTCTACCCCGGCTCTGCCCTCTGCTCCTGGGAACCCACTGAAAAGAGAGTCGCCCAACAGGAAGAGCTTAAAGGCCTGCCTAGCTCGCGAACTCCTGATCGCGCAACACTTGCGAGAACAACTGCTATCTCTCCGGCCGCCGGTCGAACTGGGCTGCTGAGTCGGCCGGTCTGGGAGGGTAGACCGGCAGGGGAGCATCCCCCTGCCCGTGGGCGATCCAGGAGATCTTGAACGCCCCTTCCGATCCGGCACAGCCGTCCTTGTGGTGCGGTGCTCGGCCGCGGGGTGAACACGGATGGCCGGACAGAGGCCATTCAATCTTGTGGGAGCTCCGCCAAACCTCTGCGGAGGCCATTCAAGGCTTGGAGACGCCAGTCAAGACGCTACGGTTCTGAAACAACCTTGTTTGGTCCTGTTTTGGGTCTGATTGTCCTGAAATGAGTCTGTAGGAGCCAAATCAAACTTCGTAGGGCTCATTCACGACTCGTACAGCGCCTACGAGGCGTAACCGGCTCATTCACGACTATTTCAGCGCCACCAAGGTTCTACGGGCGTATTCACGCCTTGACTTGGCTTCGCCACGACTCGTCTGGCGTCTACGCGGTTATCCTGCCTTGCCCCGCCAGGAAGGCGGAGTCAAGGGGTGCAGTACGGCGCGCAGACGCAACGGCCGTTGCTCCAGGAGCACGGCCGACAGCAGACTGAATTGCACAACGGGTGACAGAGGATCTCGGCTTCCGCCTGGCGTGGGGACGGGACCGGCCCCTCAGAAAACAGCAGGGAAGATTCTACGCCAGCGGTCGCCCTCAGGGCGGAACAGCCCATCAAGACCGCCTCCGAGACTTCCTCCTCGTCGCAAAAGGCTGCGAGCGGCAGAGGCCTTTCACAGGTCTCAGTCCTCTATAATGGCAGCCCGGCACTCGAGGAACAATCCCATGAGCATACGTCGCCCCCTGAACCCCCGAAGAGCGATCCGTCATCGAGGACAATGCCGCCTTGATCGTCCGGGAAGCGTCGAAGGACTCCGCTGACGATCTCGATTACACCGAGACCGTGGCCTGGATGGATGACTTTATCGAACGCAGGCGCGGGGATCTGGATGCGGAGCTTCTGGATAAATCGATCGACATCTTCGCCTCCTGCCTGGGGGAATGCGTCCGGCATCGGTATGGTGGGCAGTGGATGGTCATCGATGGGGAGATGGCAGTCCTCTTCAACGAGTCCAACGCGGTGTTCCCGTTCAGCCGGGTCGCGAAACACTTTCAAAACGATCGCGAGGACTCCATCCTGAGCTGGTTCACCGCCATACCTCTCATCTTCCACACCGAAAGGCCGGAGGAGTCCCAGGAGAGGATTTTTCTTATCTGAGAGGCCTCTCCGGCCGGGGAACAGGTGCTGCCGGAAAGAGGTGGCACGCGCTTGTGCGCGGCAAGGGTTCCCTTGGAAGCACGTGGCATCTCTTGGGTGGGGCAGCCGGCTCAGCAGATGGATCTGGTTGAACTCGCAAGGTATCGCGGCGGCGGCCCTGGATAGGCCGCCGCCATATGCTATTTCACGGGCAGGGCAGGTTCCCGCAGCCGCCACCGCCACCGCCACCGCAGTACGGGTCGCCGCAACACGGGTCGCCGCAGCAGGGATCGCCGGCGCATGGATCAGGAACGCAGGTGGGATCGATACAGGCGAAGTGGCCCTGGAGGCTCCACTCGCTGCTGTCGAACGTCAGGGTGTGCGGGAAGGACTGGCCCAGCGACTCCGAGCAGAAGGTGGCATTGCTCACTTCGAGCGACTGCAGGAAGAGGTCGTCGGAGTCGTTGAGTATGCCTAGTGTAAGAATAAGATTCACGTAGTTGATGCCGGTGCTGACGACATGATCGAAGAGGTCGAAGGGGAAGAAATTGATGAGGGCATCCCGCTTTTTAACGGGGTTGTACTTGTTACGATCGATCTTGAGTCTTCCCTTCGTGTCGTCATCCTCGATCAGGGTTGCGGTCCATACGTTGTTGGTCTGGGAGGGGAACAGCGCCAAGCCGCCGGAGATCGGGTACCAGGTGTAGTTGTTGTCTACGTCAGGCAGGTACCGGGAGCGGCCCATGAGGTCGGTGACCGTCCGGCCGTCGAAGATCCATTGCGTCCGCACGTCTGACGAGCCGCCGTAGGGGGAACTGGTGTTGACACGGAGCGGATAGAGCTCGATGCCAGGATCCCCACTGAAGGACCCCTCGTGGTCTGTTTTGATGAGAAGCGAGCTCAGGACGAAATATGGGGAAGCATTGGGAGAGGAACACACCGGCACTCCGCCGCTGCAGGAGGTCGGCGCCGACTCCGGGAGGCAGCTGTTCTTGTTGCTCACGATCTTCCCGATGTCGATGGGGTTCCAATCCGCCCAGCGGGCGCGTGGGGCGACTTTTCCGAGCCGGATCGGCTGATCGATGCCGACGACTCCGGTACGCCGCGCGGGCCGCTCATCGGGCGTTATGCCCTTGAGCGACAAGCCGATGGCTGCCGTCTTTTCGAGGTCTTCCTCGACGATCATGCGCTCTTTGCCGTTCTCGAACGCAAGGGCAAAGCTCTCTCCGTAGCCGTCGAAGGTGTCATGGTCCAGGAAAATTAGATATGGCGAGGAATGCGGGTTGAAATCATGCCACCCTGACCCGACCTTTTCGAGGACCAGCCGGTAGAGGTTCTGGTTCACTTCGACGAACTCCGGAGCCTCGGCGAAAACTTCATTAACCCTCACGCCCATCTTGTCCAGATTCTCGAGAACGTCGATCTTGAGCCAGTTGCGGTTCGAGGACAGCCGCAGAGCGAGCTGGCGCACGCTATCGATCTTCGCGTTGTTGAGGATGCCGGGAGGGTCCTGCTTTCCATCGGCCCAGGAGCGATCCGCCATGAGCGCTTCCTGCAGGCGGGCATCCTGGGAAGGGGTTTCGCGATCCAAGGCCACTTCCTGTGCCCTGACCGAGGAGGCGCTGGTCAAGAGAATGAGACACGTAAGCATCAAGCGTTTCCGTAGCATCCAATCCATCCTTCTTTGTTGCCGGCAGCCGTTCAGTTGCCAGATAGGGTTATTTATGGATGAGCTCAGCGGATTCCAGGAACCCTTCTACGTGCTAACAACGGCAGGTATACATTCCGCTGTCCGTGCAGACGACGCTCCAGCACACTGTCTTATCTGTGTCTTTCTTCAGTTGGAATTGGACGTAGTTCTCGAAACCGCCGACAACCCCATGAATGGATTCCAATCCCAGGTCTCGGACCGTCTCCTTCGCCAGCACCAGCTTCTTCATCTGCTTTTTCATTGCCGCCCCCTTTCGTAAGTACACCCCTCGGGGACGCGAGGCTCCGCGTCATCCCTACAATGGCGTTCTGTCTCTGGTAGCGACGTTCGCGCGCCGAAAGGGTCAACGAATACGCAAGGAAAAAACTACTGCCCGTCGCCGACGAGCTGCAGGGCGGCCCAGAAGTACGGGGCCGCGGCGTTGCGCTCGGTCCAGCCGCCTCTCCCGTCCGGGACGCGGAGAGGACGCCGGATCAGCTCGAGCTGGGCGGCCCGCAGGGCCTCGTCCTTTGCCTTGCCGGCCCGCAGGTGGCGGTAGAAGCGCTGCATCAGCTCGGCCGTGGCCTCGTCCTCGACGCGCCAGAGGCTGGCCAACACCGAGCGCGCGCCGGCGTATTGAAAGGCACGGGTGAGCCCGATGATCCCTTCGCCGCCGCGGATCTCCCCGATTCCGGTCTCGCAGGCCGAGAGCACCACCAGATCCGCGTCCAGCCGCACGCTTTCGAAGATCTCCCATACCTGGAGGAGACCGTTGTCCCGACCCTCGGCGAGCTCCTCCGGGATGCTCAGCACCAGCCCCGAGTCGAACGGCGAACGATCATCCACGAAGCCATGCGTGGCGAAGTGGAGGATCCGCGCGTTGCTCCCGGCCGTCTTGGCGCGTTCTTCGGAGGCTTCGCGGCCGACGTAGGTCCGGCGCCGGTCGGCGGGGAACAGCGCGGCGATCCCTTCGACCTCTCGGCGGCTCTGTGGCAGGCGTTTCCAGCGGAGCTGCGCGCGGGTGGAGAGGGAGCGCAGCCGGGCCTCGCCAATGTCCTCGGGCCGGCTCTGGGCCAGCCGCGGCGGGAACCAGGGATCGCCGAAGGCCACCCATTGCCGGACCGCGGGCTCGGACACGGCATCCGTATCGCGCCGTTGCTTCTTGAGCTCGGCGAGAACGGTGCCCGACAGGACCGTGGACAGCGGCTTCCATTCCACTAGGTGCCGACCATCCTTCCGGGTCAAGGCCGCAAAAGGCAGCAGGTGCAGGGGGCCGTCGGGAACGAGCACGATCCGATCGCCCGCCGCGATCCACTTCTCCGCCGGCTCGACTAGGAGGTTGTAGAGCCTGCGGCTGAACCAGCCCAGGCCCTCCCCGCCGAGACCCGAGCCGGCCTGGGTCTGGTCGATGAGCTGACGGAAGCGGTCGACGTCTTTTTCGAGGTCCTGTCGCCCGACCTCCAGCGTCTCGACCTGCAGCTCGCGCTCCCGGGTGACGATGAACAGATAGGTCTGCTCCTTACCGACGCTGTAGGACAGCATCACCGTGCCCGGGTCGAGCGCCTCCCGGACCTGCTCCAAGGTCAGAGCCTGAGGATCTTGCAGGGTGGCCAGCCGGGGAGCGGTCCGGCGCATCTCGGCGGCAATTTCCTCGCGCCGCCGGCGCAGTTGGACCTGCTCGCGCTGGAGCGCTCCGATCACTTCCCCGTCTTTCTCCGGATCGAGCGCGGCAAGCCGCAGCTGATTGCGATCGTACGAGACGGTCAGCCGGCGACGCTCCTGATCGAGCTCGGGCGAGAGATCCGCTGTAAAGGTGAGGTCCCGTTCCGCCAGCAAGGCCAGGAAGGCCTGAGCCCGAAACCGTTCCAGGAGATGGAAGGCCTCCCGTGGATGGTCCAGCTCCAACCGCAGGCGCAACGCATCGCGATAGATGTCGCCTTTCCGCCCGCGGAAGTTGCCTCTCGTCTCCTGAGACCCCCCGAGCTTGCCGATCTGTGCTTCCAGCGCCTCGATCGAGAGATCCGCGTATCGGGCCGCCTCTTGCAGCCGGCCCGTCTGGCGCAGAACCTCGGCCAGGGTCTGTGACGCGCCAGCGCGCTCCCAGTCCATCACGGGCGACTTGTCGGCGCCGGCCAGATATTCCCGCAAATAGCTCTCCGCTGCTTTCAGATCACCGAGCCGGAGAGCCAACTCCCCCAGAAAGTAAAGAGTCAACTTGTTCGCCATCGTCTGCTTGTCCATCAACATGCGGCGATAATACTCCTTAGCCGCTGCCAGATCTCCGCGTCCCCGCGCTACATCCCCCAGACCGAGCCAGATGAAATTGACCAGCGGATGATGCGGCATAACTTGTTGGAGGAGCGCCAACGACTCCCGGAAATAGCGTTCTGCGGATTCGAAATCCCGGCGCTCCTTTGCCGCTGAACCCAGGAGGCTAAGGCTATGGGCTACAAACAGAGTACCGGGGGCGATTCGTAAACGAATGCGCAGCGATCTTTCGAAGTACTCCTCCGCGGAGGCCACGTCGAACCGCAGAATCGCCGCCGTTCCAAGACTGTCCAAAATAATTGACACAGGCAGGCTTTCCGGTGCCCGCTTCGACTGTAGCAACAAGGCTTCCCGGAGATATTCTTCTGCCTCGACCAGATCTCCGCGCATGAGGACCACAGTTCCCAGAGCCATCAGAATGTTCTCCTTCAATGGGTTCGGAGACGTGGTACGCTCGATCGTGGACGAGGCTTGCTGATAGAAAGCCTGAGACTTTTCGAGATCTCCCTTGGCGAGCGCTATCGTACCCAGGTGGAGCAGGGTCGCAGCCATGTCCCGGCTGACAGGCTGCAGCCGCTCGCTGATCGAGAGCGATTTGTCGAAGTACGTCGCCGCCTTGCTCAGATCTACTTGCCGAAGAGCGATAGCCCCGAGATGGTCGAGGCTTCTGGCCGTCGCGATCCCTCCAGGCGCCAGCCTTTCCTGGATGGCCAGAGCGCCTGCGATCTGCTCCTCGGCCGCGACGATCAGTTGGTTCCGTTGCTCGCGAGCCACCGCATGACTGCTTCGCAGGTGGGAGACCCAGCCGAGGCGTTCCCTGCTGCGAGCGGTCTGCAAGCTCTCCCCCCAGGTAGCCTCCTTCAACTCGAGGGCGGAACGGTGGCTGGCCTCGGCATCCTCGAGACGTTGCTGAGTCTCGAAGCTCCCGCCCATGGCCTCCAGGACCGCGATTCGGGCGAGCGGCTCCCGGCTCTCCCGCAGCGCCGCCTCGTACGCCGCCGCGGCCTTGTCGAAACCCTCAACCGTCTCCCAGGCGGTGGCGATGCGCAGCCAGATCCAGGCCCGCAGGCGCCAGTCCCCGCTTTCGCCGGCACGCTCCGCCACCTGCTGCCACCAGGTCACGCCCTCCTCGACCCGCTCCTTGTCCACGAGCTCTTTGCCGCGCCGGTAGAGGTCCTCGAGATCGGTAGGCAGCACGGGCCGCACCTGGGTCTCCCAGAGCCCGACCGGTACCTGGACGACGAGCGGCTCCCCCCGCCGTTCGCCGCGGAGTTCGACGGTGCCTCGCGGCGCCTGCTCGATCTCCAGCCATTGCCAATCGAACGGTGACTCCAGCGCCCCCGAGGCCGGCTCCGGATGGACGGGGGGGTTCGCCAGCCGCGTCCAGGCATGGAAGACGTCTCCTTCCCGCGCTCCGGCCTTCTCCGGCGCCGATACGGCGGCCACGGCTTCGACCACGACGCCCTGCGCGTTCAGGATGGAAGAGGGAAGAACGAAGAACAGGATCAGACAGAGCAGCGGACGAAGCTTCCTCATTGCGAGTTTTCCTTCAGGCGAGCCTCATAGGCACCCAGCTCTCTGCGCTCGCCATTGCACAGGCCGTAGAGCCCGAGCCGGTAGGAACCGTCCGGCAACTGCGCCCGGGGGACCGCCACGCTCACCTCCTGGCCAGGCAGCGGCCGCAGCTCTTCCACGGTCAAGGGAGCCGCGGTCGCGCCGCGACGTGTGATCTCCAGCCCGTATTCTTTGCAGGGTTCCTGGTGGCCGACGTAGAACACCAGGAAGAGATGCGTCGCTTGGCCCGGGACCGCGATTTCACGCAGAGTCCCTCGGGACTCGCCGGGATAGAAGCTGGCGTAGGCCAGGTTGACCAGCGGCCCGAGCGGCTCGCGGACGGGCGGCGGCGGCTCGGGAGGGCGCGGGGCCTGGGCTTGGCTCTGAGCTTCCCGCAAGGCGGCAAGCTCACGCTGGTGCTCCGCCTCCAGCGCACGGCGCTCGTGAACCAGGCGTTCGACCTCGCGCCGCGCCTGGAGCTCTCCGCGATAGAACCGCCAGGAGAGCGCCGAGAGTGCGCCCAGGGCCGCCAGAAGAACGAGGAGGACCGCCGCCACGGCCGCGCGCAGGCCGAAGCGGCGCGGCGGCCGAGACGCCTTCAAATCGGGGGGAAGGAGAGCGGCGCGGGCGGGCGCCAGCACCTCGTCGCGCCAATCCTCGAGGCCGGGATCGGGCTCATCGAGCCGGGGGTCGAGAGATCCGGCCGCAAGCTCCTCCAGACGGCGGCGCACCGGCTCGAGGACCTCCGGCGCCAAGGCACCGGTGCGCTCTCCCCGCCGCAGGGTCTCGATACTGACCTGGAGGCTTACGGCACAGCGCACGCTCAGCGGGCCGCCTTCGGTCTCCGCGGGGACCGGCACGTCGGCGCTGCCGAGGACCGGGTTGGTGTCCGCGGCCACCAGCCGGCAATGGCCCGGCGTCCGCTCGACCACCAGCCACTCGACGGGAAAACCGGCAGTCTCGGCCAGCGCGTACAGGTCGCCCGGCCAGGGCTCCGACCCGCGCGCCGCCGACCGGGCGCGCTCTCGTCCGTAGCGGTCCACGGCTTCCTGGAGAGCTTCCCGGCTGCGCGCTTTCGGATCTCGCGGTTTCAAGGCGGCTCCTCCCCGGAGATCTTGCGCCGGCAGACCTCGGCAAGCTCCAGGAGCGTACGGAATAGATCGGGCAGGCGCTCCCGGGGGATGGCCAGGAGCCGGGAGAGCTGGCGGTGGGACGGAAGCCCTCTCTCCGGCGCGCTTCGCTCCTCCGGGGCGTCCGCGGCATGGCTCTTCAAGAACACCAGAAGCCGCCGGAGATAGTCGCGCGAACGGACCGGCGGCTCCGCGACCTTTTCGACCGACTGCTCCAGGCAAGCAAGGAGCTCTTGCAGACTCTCGCGCTCGTCCTCTCCAGGAAGCTCGATCAGGCGGGCCACGGCGGCGAAGCCGTCCTCTTCCAGCAGGGGCGGAATCCCTTCGGGCGAGTGGATCCAGACGGCACGCCAACGGGCCCGGGCATCCTGGCGCAGCGCGTCGATGAGATCGTGAAACCGGAAGGCGTGAATGCCTTCGACCGCCAAGTGGAGGAGGTGCCGCTCCAGGCGCGCCGTGACCTGCCGGACATCCCAGCCCCTGGCGGTGATCAGATCGGGCAGCAGGTCATCGTTCCAGGCGAGGACGTGCGGGCGCAGCTCCTGGGGCCGGGCAGCCTCCTCCGAGGAAACTCCGAGGCGAAAAGCCAGCACGGTATCTTGTCGCACGGTCGGGCTCCCCGCGATCAACTGCAGCTCTCCAACAGACAGCGCACCGCGCACCGCGCTCCGCAACACGGTGAACACGCGAAAGCCCATGGGATCGTGCCGCTTCTGCGTCTCGTGCAGGAAGTTCCGCACGCTGCGCAGGATCAATCCGTCGACGTTCGATTTGTATCGCAGCTGGGCCTTGAGGCTGCGGAAGCGCTCGGCGAAGACAAAGACGAAGCAATCGGCCATCAACTCCTCGACCGCGTCCGGATCGGCCCACGTGGCGCAGCCATAGATCCCCAGATAGGCCGGAGGAAGCGACCATAGGGAGCGCCGCTTCAGCTCGCTCACCAGCAGCCGCCGCAGGTCCGCCCAGACCTCTTCGAATCCGCGGTCCTCCCGGTCCAGCGGCTGGCCAGGCTCGAGGTTCCGCAAGAAACGTGTGAACCCGGAGTCCTTGCTCACTATCTGCACATTACCACAGCTATTCCCGCCGCCCGGAAGGGAGCCCATGCGAGGCTCCTCGTCATCCCTCCACAGCTTCCTGTCTCTGGTAGCGACGTTTGTGCGTCAAAAGGGTCAGCGCATGCGCGGGAAAAATCTACTACCCATCGCCGACCCGGAGGGAGCCGCCAGACGCGACTCGCCGCAGTTATCCAGGGACGAGGAGAGTCTCATGACGGTACCTGAGGAGGAAGTCCTGGAGCTGCTGCGGTCTTGGGAAGGGGGTGATCCGCGGGCCTTGGCCGAGTTGATGCCGCTCGTCTGCGGCGATCTGTCCCGGCTTGCGAGATCCCTGCTGCGGCGGGAGGCGGAAGGCCACACGCTGGAACCCGGCGCCCTGGTCAGCGAGGTCTACCTGCGGCTCCATGCGTTGCGGTCGGCTCACTGGGAAAGCCGTGCCCATTTCTATAACTTCGTCGTCCGGCTGATGCGACAGATCCTGGCCGATCATGCCCGGACCGCAGGGCGCAGGAAACGGGGCCGGGAGGTCCAGCTCCTCCCTTTGGAGACAGCGGTCGACCAGGCTGCCGCGTCCGGCGACGAGCAGAGGGCCTTGAACGACGCGCTGCTCGATCTCCGCAGGGTCGATCCGCAGGGCTTCAGGATCATCACGCTCAGGTGCTTCGTGGGCCTGACCGCCGAGGAGACGGCGGCGGCGTGCGGCGTCTCGCTATCGACCGTCAAACGCGACTGGTGCGAAGCCCGCATCTGGCTGCGGCGGGCGCTCACCGGCGACGCGTTGCGAAACTCGGCTCCGAGCCAGCCGATCAACCCTCGCGGGAGCCCGACGAGCTCTGTAGAAACCCGTTCAACCGTGCAGGAGCCATTCAACCGCGCAGCTCCTGGAATGACGTGGATTGCTCCTATTCCTCCGGGAAAAATCCTGAAATAACTCGATAGAAGTCCTATCAAGTCGTCCCGAGTATTTCCACGACCCGGGCCAGGGCTTGCGCCCCCTGGCCCTCCCCGTACCGTGCTGTCGGGACACTCAGTCGAGAGTTGCTCCGGAAGAGAGCCTCAGACGCACAACTCGCTGACCGGGCATACGACGGTAGCGCACCCGTACGTGCAGTCGCAGGTGTTGCCTGTGCAGATCCGCACCGACTGACACTTCTGGGTGTCTGCCGCCCCGACAACGCCCAGGAAGGGGCTCTCCAGGCTCCGCAGGGTTCACGAGACAGATTCAGCTTTTTCGTCTTCTTCATCTGGCGCTCCTCTTGAGTGAGTGCCCGATTCTACAAGACACCGCGCCAAGTGGATGGGGCCGGTGTCGTGCCCCCTCTCCCACTGCGCGCCGCTTTGCGGGATGGCGCGATAAGATCCGGTCAATGCGTTATGATCCGGAACAGGACGCGGAGAAAGCAGGCATAAATTCGAGAGGAGATCGCGTCCGCGAAGAACACTAGAACCGGTCTCATCAATGGAGGCGTCGCCTCAGAGGGCGCCATGAATGGCGCCCCTACACCTGGTTTACGCCCCAACAGAGGGGGGCCTGTAGGGGCGCGATTCATCGCGCCCTCTTCCTTCCTGCGGGTTTATGAGACCGGTGTTACAGAGGCTCCAGGGTTTGTCCCTCGAGGAGAAGATCGCCTTCTTCCCGGAGAAGGCCCGTGCTCTGCACGCTGAGCTGGGAAGATCTGAGAAGATTCCTGCTCCTTTGCCAGGCGCGCAAGCACGCCGGTAACTGAAGCGCCGCGCTCATGGCCCGGGGCACTCCTGTCAGAGAACTACGGTGCCCGGCGAATACCTGGATGTAGAGCAATTCGCGCCCCGCGAGCTGCATCCCGACAAGGAGGCCGGCCAAAGCCATGAGACCCATCGGCTGCCTTTTACTTGTGTTCAGCGTACTCCCGTTGGCTTCGTGCACCATGATCACGGTCGATCCGACTGACACTTCGGCGCCGGAATTCACGATCCAGATGCCGGCGCCCCGCCTGTTCGCCGCAACCTATACCGATGACGGAGCGGCCGTTGGGGAGACAATCGATGTCTCTCGCACATTTCGGGTCACGGTTCCTCATGACCGGCGTATCGTCTCGCTGCTGATCACCGCAGTCGACCAGGAAAGCGGTATCTACCAGGTTCGAGGCCGCCTGGAGATCCGCTTCAAGTGCCGCGCGCGCGTTTTCGGAGTGACGGAGGAAAAAATGGCCGGGGCGCAATTCTTGAACTTCTCCAACCCAAATCCTCCTGTACGGGCAGACCCTGGCAGCAGCACCCCGGATAGCAAGATAGTATCCGTCAACTTTACTCTGGAGGATCTCTGGCGGCAGGGCAACTGCACGAGGTGGCCTGGTTTCCTTAACGTCAATAGAGGAGAACTGTCCGACATCCAGGTACTCTATAGCTCCGAGGCATGGAACAACAGATACCCTGACCCGATCAGCTTCCGGGAAATCAGCGGATCGTTTACCCGGTTGTTGCAAAAAAATTTAGTCTTCTGGGGTTCAGGCGGCTTCCTCAAGAGCACATCTGTAATGCAATAAATCATGCCGAACAGCCTTGTTGGCGTTCAGCGTCAGTGTGAGTCGCCCTTG